>NZ_JBTSRB010000011.1:0-74709 GCF_054637675.1 Metallibacterium sp. | reverse complement strand
GTCACGTGGCTGCCGGGCTCGTAGAGCACTTCGCCCAGCGGCATCTCGACCGGCTCCAGGTAAGGTACCCAGCGCGCCAATTCCGGTTCGGGCAGCACCGCAAGAAGCTGATTTTTTCTCAGCGCGGACACTGCAGGCATGGGCACCTCCCCGGTCTTGAAACGGCGAACATTTTACTGCAGCCGTTCCCTGCGTGCAGCAAACAGCTTACTCACGCGCAGTGTTCGCACCCGCGCCGGCAAGGCTCACGCGACACATGTGCACGCCCGGGATGACTTGCCGCGCTGGCAGCCCCGAAGTGAGCTTGAAGCTGCCTGCGAGCCACGCCGCCTCGAACCAGATCGAACAAGCCCAAAGGCCGTGGCACGTCGCTCTGGATCCCCCCGTCTCCGATTGCCGCTTTCAGAATCCCGGATTCCCTTGCCGACTCTCCAGAGCGCGACACCGGCCACGATCGCAGCGAACCCGCCCAGAAAGAGCCTCGGATCAGTGCATGTGCTGCGGTTGGCGCAGCAGGATGCGCAGGCGCAGTCCGTGCGTGCTCTCGAGGACGCGGAATGTGCCGCCCAGCGCCAGCACACGATCGCGCATGCCGTGCAGGCCGCGGCCCAGGCCAGGAGTGGATGGCACGCCGTGGGCGTTGCCCAGCCCTACACCGTCATCGCGGATATCGAGCAAGGCCAGCAATTGATCGCCGCGCCGGCCCACGCGCAGGCGCAGGCTGAAGGAGTGCGCGCGCGCATGGCGCACGCAGTTCGTCGCGGCTTCCTGCACGATGCGATACAGCGTATTGCGCATGTCCTCATCGAGCAGGCGCAGGTCGCCACGCAGCTCGACGCCGTAACTCATGTTCGCGCTCTGGATCAGATCGCGCAGTGGGCCCTCATCGAGGGCGCGCGCCAGGCCGAATTCGTTCAGTGCCGCCGGCCGCAGCGATTCCAGCAGCCCGCGCACGCTGCGCCGCATGGTGGCCACGATGTCGTTGATCGAAGCTGATATGTCACCGAGACCGGCTGTTTCGAGACGGTTTTGCGCGATCTTCACGCGGATCTGGATGGCGGTGAGGTTCTGTCCCAGCTCATCGTGCAACTCGGCGGCGATGCGCTTGCGCTCGCCTTCTTCCTCGCGCAGGTTGCTGCGCGCGGCGGTGGCCAACTGCTGGGCGAGTTGATCGAGACGCTGGTTGACGTTGGCCAGACGCGCGTTTTGCAGTGCCAGACGCAGGCCGCTCTGGCGCAGGGCGTCGGTGGCAGCGCCCAGCAGCAGCGCGCCGGTGCCGGCCACGGCAAGGAACAACTGCGCCTCGGCCGGCGCCTCGGGGCGCAATTGCAGGCCCGCGTGCGCGGTCACCGCCGCGCTGCTGGCCAGCATCGCCAGGCTGGCGCCGCGCCAGCCGTGGCGAAAGGCGAAATACAGCACCGGCACCAGGGTCAGCACGCGCGCGTAACGCGCCAGCGGGGCGCTTTCGCCCATCATCAGCAGCAGACCGGTGATGGTCGGCAGCAGGATCAGCAGCATGTCGGTGAGTAGCGCGCGTGCCTGCGCGTTATCGAGCGGCGCGCGCAGCAGCATGATCAGCAGTGGCGTGATCAGCAGGATGCCGACGTAATCGCCCAAGGCGAAGTTGGCCAGCATGCTGCTGACATGCATCAGCGGCAGGCCAGCCAGTGTGTGCAGGATCGGGGCGTTGACCGCGGTGCTGGCCAGCGCGGCGAGCAGGGCGCCGACCAGCAGGCGCACGGCGCGTTCCGGACGCTCGATCAGCACCGGCATTCCGCGCCGCCGCATCAGCGCGATGATCGCGGCGACCACCAGCGGTTGCGGCAACACCATCCACGCCAGCAGCAACGGATCGTGCAGCGGATGCGCGCCATGCAGGCGCAGCAGCAGGCCGACGCACCACTCCGCGCCGATCAGCCACGGCCACAGCCGCCGCGGCGCCAGCAGCAACGCGCCAAAGCGCAGCCCGGCGGGGAGATACCAGTACAACTGCGAAATCTCGAACAGCCCCGCCCAGGCCAGCGCGTAACCGAGCGCGGCGGCCGGACCTTGCAGCCACGGCGATAGCTTGGGCGGGGACAGACGCAGCATGACGGCATGGTACAAGGCGCGCCGCGCGCCGCGCGCCGCGGACCGCCGTGCGCTGGCCGCCAAGCATGTCGCGCTTGCGCCGCGCAAGGCTCTGCTATCGTGGCGCCATGACACGCATCGTGCTGGTGGATGACCACGCCATCGTGCGCGAGGGTTTCAAGCGCCTGATCGAGACCGAGCCGGGACTCGATGTGATCGCCGAATGCGGCGACGCCGAGGAAGCGCTGGAGACCATCCTCGCCAACGCGGCCGACTTGGTGGTGCTCGATCTCTCGCTGCCCAACGGCGGCGGCCTGCCGCTGCTCGAGCACCTGCTCAGCCTGCGCCCCGGCCTGCGCGTGGTGGTGCTGAGCATGCATGACACCGAGCCGTATATTTCCGAGGCGCTGCGCCGCGGCGCCTGGGGTTATGTCAGCAAGTGTGCCGCCGCCGATGAACTGATCGCCGCGCTGCGTGCTGTGCTGGCCGGCGAGCGCTACCTCAGCGGCGATATCGCGCGCAGTCAGAGCACGCGTGACGGCGATGCCCTGGCGCGCCTGACCGCGCGCGAGCACGAGGTGTTCTTGCTGCTGGCGCGCGGGCTCACGCCCAAGCAGGCCGCCGCCGAACTGGGCATCGGGCAGAAGACCGTGTACATCCACCGCGCCAGCCTCATGGGCAAGCTGGGCGCGGGCTCCGAGCTGGACTTGTACCGGCTGGCGCGCGAGCGCGGCCTGGTGGTGGCCTGAGCCGAGTCGCGGTGCTCAACGCGCTTGCGCCTGCTCCAGCATGGCGCGCGCATGCGCCCGCGTTTCCGGCGTGATCGACACGCCGCCGAGCATGCGCGCCAGTTCGTCGCGGCGACCGGCAACGTCCAGTGTCTCGATCTGCGTGCGCGTGGCCGCGCCGTCGCTGTGCTTGCTCACGCGCAGGTGCGCGTGCCCCTGCGCCGCCACCTGCGCCAGGTGCGTCACGCACAGCACCTGACGCACGCGACCGAGCGCGCGCAGCTTTTGTCCGACGATCTCCGCGACCGCGCCGCCGATGCCGCTGTCGACCTCGTCGAACACCATGCAACCGACATCGTCTAGACCCAGCATGCTGACTTCCAGCGCCAGGCTGATGCGCGCCAGTTCACCGCCCGAGGCGACGCGCCGCAGCGGGCGCGGCGCTTGCCCTGGATTGGTGCTGATCAGGAACTCGCAGCGCTCGCGGCCCTGCGCATCGGCTGCGCCCGGCGCGGTCGCTTCCAGCGCCACCTGCAGTTGTCCGCCGGGCATGCCGAGTGTGCCCATCAGCGCGCTGACCTCGGCGCCGAGGCGCTGCGCGGCCTGTTGCCGTGCCACGCCGAGGGCGGCCGCAGCCGAGTCGTATTCGCGCGTCAGCGCATCGCGCTCGCGCGCCAGCGCATCCATGCGCGCGCCGGCGCCGTGCAAACACTCGTGCTCGCCGCGCAGTTGCGTCAGTACGTCGGGCAGTTCGGCCGGCGCGCAGCGATGCTTGCGCGCGAGGTCGTGCAGGTGCTGCAAGTGCGCATCGACCTCGGCGAGGCGATCAGGGTCGAGATCGCGCGCCTCGGCGTAATGGGCAAGGGCGCTGCCGGCCTCGCCGATCTGGATCAGCGCGGCATCCAGCAACTCGCGGCTGGCGCCCAGGTCCGCATCGATCTCGGCCAGTCGCGCCAGTTCGGCAGCGGCGCGCGCCAGCCGATTGCGCATGCCGTCATCGCCTTCGAGCTGATCGACCAGCGCGGCACTGCCAGCCAGCAGGCGCTCGGCGTGGCCCAGCCGGCGCTGCTCGGCTTCGAGCGCGGCGAGGCGCTCATCGGGCAGAGCCCAGCGCTCGAGTTCCTCGCATTGGTGCGCCAGCAGCGCCAGGCGCGCATCGCGCTCGGTGCCGTCGCCCAGCGTCGCGGCTTCGCGCGCCAGCGCGCGCAGGCGCTGCGCCAGCTCGCGCACCTGCGCCAGCGTCACGGAGTGAGCACCGTAGGCATCGAGCAGGGCCAGTTGCTGCTCGCGCTGCAGCAGCGCCTGATGCTCGTGCTGGCCATGGATCTCCAGCAGATGCGCGGCCAGTGCGCTCAGTTGCGTCAGCGCCACCGGGCGGCCGTTGATCCACGCACGCGAGCCGCCCTCGGCGGCCAGCACGCGACGCAGGTTGCAGTGCTCGCCATCGTCGAGGGCCTCCTCGCGCAGCCACGCGCGCGCGGCGGGGCTGGCGGCGAGGTCGAACTCGGCGCTGACCTCGGCGCGCTCCGCGCCGCTGCGCACCAGCGTGGCGTCGGCGCGCGCGCCGCCAAGCAGCAGCAGCGCGTCGACCAGCAGCGACTTGCCGGCGCCGGTCTCGCCGGTGACCACGGTCAAGCCGGCGCCCAGGGTGATTTCGGCCCCGGCGACCACGGCCAGGTCGCGAACGTACAGCGTCGTCAGCATGAAGTTCCGCAGCGCATGGCGAGGATCATGGCGCGATTCTATGGGTGCGGGGCAGCGCGCGCAGCAGTTTGCAGGGCGCCGCGGCGCGCGCATCCGGCGCGCGGGGCTTGCAAGCGGGCCGCGCAGGCCTTATCCATGTCGCAGCTTTGTCCGAATCCAGTCCATGGCAGCCCATCCACCCGGTCTCGATGCGCGCGCGCGGCAGTTGCTGCGCAGCCTGATCGAGCAATACCTCAGCGGCGGCGAGCCGGTCGGCTCGCGCACGCTGTCGCGCTCGGCTGGGTTGGAGGTGAGTCCGGCGACGATCCGCAACATCATGGCCGACCTCGAGGATGCCGGTCTGGTGGCCTCGCCACATACCTCGGCCGGGCGCATTCCCACGCCGCAGGGCTTGCGACTGTTCGTCGACAGCCTGCTGGAAATCAAGCCGCTGCCACTGGCGGATCAGCAGCGCCTGGCGCGCGGTTTGCAACAAATGCCGGGCGACGCGCGCGAGCTGGCGACCGGCGCCTCGGCGCTGCTCTCGGCCATGACCCAGTTCGTCGGCATGGTGACGGTGCCGCGCGAGGATGATTTGCCGCTGCGCCAGATCGAGTTCGTGGCGCTGCCCGATGAGCGCGTGCTGGCGGTGCTGGTGTTCGCCAACCAGCGCATCCAGAACCGCATTCTGCAGATGACGCACCGCCCCGACGCGGCCGATCTGGAGCGCGCTGCGACGGTGCTCAACGCCGGCTTTTGCGGGCTGCGTCTGAGCGAAATCCGCGCGCATCTGGCGCACGAGCTGCAGGCCGCCGACGGCGCGCTGCGCAGCGCGCTGGGCGGCGCGGTGGAACTGGCCACGTACGCTGTGCAGCCCGGCCCGGAGAGCATCCCCGACATGGTGGTCAGCGGTCAGGCCAATCTGATGGGCGTGCACGATCTGGCCGATCTGCAGCGCCTGCGCGGCCTGTTCGAGGCGTTCCAGCAAAAGCGCGAGCTGCTGGCGCTGTTCGAGAATTGCGCCGACGCGCCGGGCGTGCGCCTGTTCATCGGCGAGGAAAGCGGTTTCGCGCCGCTGGCCGGCTGCTCGATGGTCACCGCGACCTATGGCGTGCAGGGCCGCGTGCTGGGCAGCATCGGCGTGATCGGCCCCACGCGCATGGCTTACGACCGCGTGATCCAGGTGGTGCAGACCAGCGCCGATCTGCTTGGCGGCATCTTGAATCGCATTGTCACGCCCGCATAACAAAATCCGCTGCCAGTTGCCGGCGCAGCTTTGACTGTGCGGCGGTGTGCTGGGTTTTCCTCTATCACGCGTACACGAGCCGAGCTGATGACCACGCCCGAAACCTCCCCCCCTGAGAGCACACCCGATTCCATCGATGCCGACCTTGCCGCGCTCAGCGAGCGTCTAGCTTCGGCCGAGGACGCCGCCAGCGCCGCGCGCGAGCTGATGCTGCGTGAGCGCGCCGAGATCGAAAACCAACGCAAGCGCCTGCAGCGCGATCTGGAGCAGGCGCGCAAGTTCGCCAATGAGCGTGTGCTGGGCGATCTGCTGGCCGTGGCCGATGCGCTGACGCGCGGCCTGGCCGCGAACGCGGCCGATGCCGCCACCCTGCGCGCCGGCATGGAGCTGACCCTGAAGGAACTCGAGCGCGTCATGCAGGCGCATGGGCTCAGCGCCATCGAACCCATCGGCCAGCCGTTTGATGCCGAGCGCCATCAGGCCATGAGCCTGGTCGATGCGCCGGGTCAGGCGCCCAACACCGTGGTCGCCGTGCTGCAAAAGGGCTACCTGCTCAACGAGCGTCTGCTGCGTCCGGCACTGGTCACCGTGGCGCGTGCCGCTGGCGCTTGAATCGGCGCGCGCCAGCCCCACCTGATCTGCAGCGCGGCCGCGGCCGCAACACCACACTCTTACCACTTCTCCGGAGCTGACCCATGGCCAAGATCATCGGCATCGACCTCGGTACGACCAATTCCTGCGTCGCCATCATGGAGGGCTCGAGCACGCGCGTGATCGAAAACTCCGAGGGCGATCGCACCACGCCCTCCATCGTCGCCTTCACCAAGGACGGCGAGGTGCTGGTCGGCGCGCCGGCCAAGCGCCAGGCGGTGACCAACCCCAAGAACACCTTTTACGCGGTGAAGCGCCTGATCGGGCGCAAGTTCACCGATGCCGAGGTGCAGAAAGACCTCGATATCGTGCCCTACAAGATTCTCAAGCACGACAACGGCGACGCCTGGGTCGAGACCTCCGACGGCAAGCGCATGGCGCCGCCGGAAATCTCCGCCAAGGTGCTGATGAAGATGAAGAAGACCGCCGAGGATTTTCTCGGCGAGCCGGTCACCGAGGCGGTGATCACGGTGCCGGCCTACTTCAACGACAGCCAGCGCCAGGCCACCAAGGATGCCGGGCGCATCGCCGGACTGGAGGTCAAACGCATCATCAATGAGCCGACCGCCGCGGCGCTGGCGTATGGCCTCGACAAGAGCATCGGCAAGGACCGCAAGATCGCCGTGTACGACCTCGGCGGCGGCACCTTCGACGTGTCCGTCATCGAGATCGCCGAGGTCGATGGCGAGAAACAGTTCGAGGTGCTGGCCACCAATGGCGACACTTTCCTCGGCGGCGAGGACTTCGACATGCGCGTCATCGATTATCTGGTCGAGGAGTTCCAGAAGGAGCAGGGCATCGATCTGCGCAAGGATCCGCTGGCCCTGCAGCGCCTGAAAGACGCCGCCGAGCGCGCCAAGATCGAGCTGTCCAGCGCGCACCAGACCGACGTCAATCTGCCCTATGTCACCGCCGATGCCTCCGGTCCCAAGCATCTCAACATCAAGTTGACGCGCGCCAAGCTGGAGGCGCTGGTCGAGGATCTGGTCAAGCGCACCATCGATCCGTGCCGCACCGCGATCAACGACGCCGGCATCAAGGTGGGCGACATCAGCGAGGTGATCCTGGTCGGCGGCATGACGCGCATGCCCAAGGTGCAGGAGGCGGTGAAGGATTTCTTCGGCAAGGAGCCACGCAAGGACGTCAACCCGGACGAGGCCGTGGCCGTGGGCGCGGCGATCCAGGGCGCGGTGCTGGGTGGCACGGTCAAGGACGTGCTGCTGCTGGACGTGACCCCGTTGAGCCTGGGCATCGAGACCATGGGCGGCGTGATGACCAAGCTGGTCGAGAAGAACACCACCATTCCGACCAAGGCCGCGCAGGTGTTTTCCACCGCCGAGGACAACCAGTCCGCGGTGACCGTGCACGTGCTGCAGGGCGAGCGCGAGCAGGCGCGCTACAACAAATCGCTGGCCAAGTTCGACCTGGCTGGCATCCAGAACGCGCCGCGCGGCATGCCGCAAATCGAGGTCGCCTTCGACATCGACGCCAACGGCATCCTGCACGTCTCGGCCAAGGACAAGAACACCGGCAAGGAGCAGAAGATCGAGATCAAGGCCGGCTCGGGCCTGACCGACGCCGAGATCCGGCGCATGGTCAGCGACGCCGAGGCGCACCGCGAGGAAGACAAGAAGTTCCACGAACTGGTGGGCGTGCGCAACAAGGCCGACCAATTGCTGCACGCCACGCGCAACGCGCTCAAGGAGCACGGTGGCAAGGTGCCGGCGGCGCAGATCGGCGCCATCGAGTCGGCCCTGAAGGATCTCGAGGACGCAATGAAGGGCGATGATCAGGCGCGTATCGAATCGCGCACGCAGGCGCTGGAGCAGGCCGCGCAGGCGTTGCAGGCCGCGGCCAGCACGGCTGGCGCCGCGCCCGGTGCGGATGCTGGTGCCGGTGGTCCTGCACCCGCGCAGGACGATGTGGTCGATGCCGAGTTCACCGAAGTCAAGGACAAGAAGTAAGCGCTCATGTGGAGCGGGTGGTAGATAGTGAGTGGGCAGTTGGTAGTCGGCTACATTTCCGGCGCTCGACTTCCCACTCTCCACTGCCGATTCCTTGGCTCCCACCTGTCGATCACTTCCTCACCCAGCCCCACCCATGCCCAAACGCGACTATTACGAAGTCCTCGGTGTGCCGCGTAGCGCCGGCGAGGAAGAAATCAAGAAGGCCTTCCGCCGCCTGGCCATGAAGTTTCATCCAGATCGCTGCCCCGATGACCCGGCTGCGCAGGATAAATTCAAGGAGGCCAAGGAAGCCTACGAAGTGCTGTGCGACGGCGCGCGCCGCACGCTTTACGATCGTCATGGCCACGCCGCGTTCGCCAGCGGCGGCGCGCGCGGGGGCGCCGGTTTTGCCGACGCCGGCGACATGTTCGGCGACATTTTCGCCGACATCTTCGGTGGCGGCGGGCGTCCGCGCCGCGGCAGCGATTTGCGCTATCTGCTCGATCTCGATCTCGAAGAGGCCGTGTTCGGCTGTGACAAGACCATCGAGGTGCCCGGCATCGTCGCTTGCGATGGCTGCAAGGGCAGCGGCTCGGCTGACGGGCGCAGCAAGACCTGCCCGACCTGTCGTGGCCAGGGCCGGGTGCGCATGCAGAACGGCATTTTCTCGGTGCAGCAGGCCTGCCCGCAGTGCCGCGGCAGTGGGCGCGTGGTGGAAACGCCTTGCGCGCAGTGCCATGGCGAGGGTCACGTGGAGCGCACGCGCAGGCTCGAGGTGCGCATTCCGGCCGGCGTCGATACCGGTGATCGCATCCGCCTGAGCGGGCAGGGCGAGGCTGGCCCGGCGGGATTGCCGGCCGGCGATTTGTACGTGGAGGTGCGTGTGCGCGAGCACGCCATTTTCCAGCGCGATGGCGACGACCTGCACTGCGAGGTGCCGGTGCGCATCGCGCAGGCGGCGCTGGGCGCCGAGATCGCGGTGCCCACGCTGGACGGCGAGGTCAGCCTGAGCGTACCGCCGGAAACCCAGTCCGGCCAGGCGATTCGCATGCGCGGGCGCGGTGTGCGCTCGGTGCGCAGCGGGCGCGCCGGCGATCTGATCTGCCGCATCGTCGTGGAAACGCCGGTGCAACTGACGCGCGAGCAACGCGAGTTGCTGGAACAGCTCGACGCCAGCATGTGCGATGACGATGCCGCGCAGCACTCGCCGCGCGCGCATTCGTTTCTCGATGGCGTTAAGTCGTTCTGGTCGCGGGTGACCTCCTGAAGTGGCGGCCGCGATGCCCGGCGCAGTGCGCGCGCGGCTGCAATTGCGCGCGCGGCTGTATGCACTGATCCGCGAATTTTTCGCCGCGCGCGCGGTGCTGGAAGTGGAGACGCCGATGCTCTCCGCCGCCGCCAACATCGATCCCAACATCGAGAGCTTTCATACCGATTTCAGCGGCCACATCGATGCCGGCGCGAGCGCGCGCTGGCTGCGCACCTCGCCCGAGTACCCGCTCAAGCGCCTGCTCGCCGCGGGCAGCGGCGATTGCTACGAGCTCGGGCGCGTGTTCCGCAACGGCGAGACTGGCGCGCGTCACAACCCCGAGTTCACCCTGCTGGAGTGGTATCGCATCGCATGGGACCAGCGCCGCCTCGCCGATGAAGTGATCGAGCTGGTGCAGGCCGCGCTGGCGCTGGTCGGACGCGGCGCGCGCATCGAGGTGCTGAGTTATGCCGAGCTGTTCGCGCGCGAGCTGGGGCTGGACGCCCATCGCGCCAGTAACACCGAGTTGCGCGCGGCGCTGGGCGAGTGCCAGGTCGATCCCGCCGGGCTGAGCCGCGACGACTGGCTGGACCTGCTGTTGGGCCATCGCATCCAGCCGCGGCTGCCCGCCGATCAAATCACCGTGCTGCACGATTACCCGGCCAGCCAGTGCGCGCTGGCGCGCGTGCTGCCGGGCGATCCGCCGCTGGCCGCGCGTTTCGAGGTGTATCTGGGCAGTCAGGAGCTGGCCAATGGCTACCACGAGTTGAACGACGCCGCCGAGCAGCGTCGCCGCTTTGCAGCCGACAACCACACGCGGCTGGCGCGCGGACTGGCTGAATTGCCGGTGGACGAACGCCTGCTGGCGGCGCTGGATGCGTTGCCCGATTGCGCCGGCGTGGCGCTGGGCGTCGATCGGCTGCTGATGGCGCTGGTCGGCTGCGCGAGCATCGCCGAAGTGCTGGCCGTGCCTTTCAACCAAGCCTGATCCTTCCCGCCGCAGGCATCCAGCCGCCGCTTTGCTCGAGCTAGACTGCGCCGATTTGCGCCACGAGATGCCGATGTCCGTCACCACGCCCGTTCCCGTGCTCACCATCGATGGCCCGTCCGGCTCCGGCAAGGGTACGCTCAGTCGTCTGATCGCCACGCGACTGGGCTGGCATCTGCTGGACTCTGGCGCGCTGTATCGCGCGGTGGGCTATGCCGCCTCGCTGGCCGGCATCGATCTGTCCGATGCCGAGGCGGTCACGCGCTGCGCCGAGCACACGCGCATCGGTTTTCGCGATCCTGGTGCCGGCGGCGAGACACGGGTGCTGGTCAACGGTCAGGATGCCAGCGACGACATCCGTACCGAAACCTGTGGCGCCGCGGCCTCGGCCATTGCCGCCATTCCCAGCCTGCGCGCGGCGCTGCTGGACAAGCAGCGTGCCTTTCGCAAGGCCCCCGGACTAGTCGCGGATGGTCGCGACATGGGCACGGTGCTCTTTCCAGATGCCAACCCCAAGGTGTTTTTGACCGCCAGCGCCGCCGAGCGCGCGCAAAGACGCCATAAGCAGTTGAAGGACAAGGGACTCAAGGTTACACTCGCCGACTTGTTGCGGGAAATCGAGGCGCGCGACCGGCGTGATGCCGAGCGTATCGTGGCCCCGCTCAAGCCCGCAGCGGATGCGGTGGTGATCGACACCACCGGCATGCCGATCGGGGAGGTCGTTGCACGGATTCTGGCGTTGCTGCCGCGGCATTGAGCCTCGGCAGTACGCAAGGCCCGCTCCGCGAGGAGTGGTTTTTCACGGCGCGCAAGCGTCCACAACCCGGTTCCGAGCCGCCCGTCGGGCTGTGCCGGCAACCACACCGGATAAACCCATGACTGAAAGTTTTGCCGAGCTGTTCGAGAACAGCCAGACCCTGTCCAAGCTCAAACCGGGGTCGATCGTGCTGGGCACGGTGATCGACGTGCGCTCCGATGTCGTCGTCATCAACGCGGGCCTCAAGAGCGAGGGCATCATCCCGATCGAGGAATTCCGTGACGACGATGGCCAGATCCGCATCCAGATCGGCGACGAGGTCAAGGTCGCACTGGACGCCATCGAGAACGGCACCGGCGAGACCAAGCTCTCGCGCGAAAAGGCCAAGCGCTCGATGGTCTGGGACGACCTCGAGGATGCGTTCACCAACAACACTGCGATCACCGGCCGCATCACCGGCAAGGTCAAGGGCGGCTTCACCGTCGACATCAAGGACGTGCGCGCGTTCCTGCCGGGTTCCCTGGTGGATGTGCGTCCGGTGCGCGATCCGGTGTACCTGGAAGGCAAGGATCTCGAATTCAAGCTCATCAAGCTCGATCGCAAGCGCAACAACGTGGTGGTCAGCCGTCGCGCGGTGGTCGAGAGCGAGTTCTCCGTCGAGCGCGAACAATTGATGGAACGCCTGCAGGAAGGCGCGGTGCTCAAGGGCGTGGTCAAGAATCTCACCGATTACGGCGCGTTCGTGGACCTCGGCGGCATCGACGGCCTGCTGCACATCACCGACATGGCGTGGAAGCGCGTGCGCCACCCGTCCGAGGTGGTCAATGTCGGCGACGAGCTCGAAGTGCGCGTGCTCAAGTTCGACCGCGAGCGCAACCGCGTCAGCCTCGGCCTGAAGCAGCTCGGCGATGATCCGTGGGTCAACATCGCGCGCCGCTACCCGGTCAATGCCCGCTTGTTCGGCAAGGTCAGCAACGTCACCGACTACGGCTGTTTCGTCGAAATCGAGCCGGGCGTCGAGGGGCTGGTGCACGTCTCCGAAATGGACTGGACCAACAAGAACGTCAACCCGGCCAAGGTGGTGCAGGTTGGCGATGAGTGCGAGGTGCTGGTGCTGGATGTCGACGAGGAACGTCGCCGCATCTCGCTGGGCATCAAGCAGACCCGCGCCAATCCGTGGGAAACCTTCGCCGCGATCCACAGGAAGGGCGATCGCGTCAACGGCGCGATCAAGTCGATCACCGACTTCGGCATCTTCATCGGCCTGGACGGTGGCATCGACGGTCTGGTGCATTTGTCCGACATCTCCTGGAACAGCACCGGCGAGGAGCTGGTGCGCAACTTCAAGAAGGGCGACGAGATCGAGGCCGTGGTGCTGGCCGTGGATCCGGAACGCGAGCGCATCAGCCTCGGCGTCAAGCAGATGGAACAGGATCCGTTCGGCCAGTTCATGGCTGGCCATCCGCGCGGCAGCATTGTCACCGGCGTGGTCAAGGAAGTGGACGCCAAGGGCGCGCTGATCGCGCTCGAGGATGGCGTCGAGGGTTACCTGCGCGCCAACGACATCGCCAAGGAGCGCATCGAGGACGCCACGCAGCACCTCAAGGTGGGCGACAAGGTCGAGGCCAAGTTCACCGGCATGGATCGCAAGGGCCGCCAGATGCAGCTCTCGATCCGCGCCAAGGACGAGGAAGATCTGCAGGAAACCATGGCCGAGTACCAGAGCGCTTCCGCTGGCACCACCAAGCTGGGCGCACTGCTCAAGGAACAGATGAAGAAGGGCTGATCCTGCCCGCACCCCGGGGCGGTGGTCCGCCCCGCCGCCTTTCGGCTGCCCCATCCATGACCAAATCCGATCTCATCGAAGCCCTGGCGCGTGGCCAGACGCATCTGGCCCTTGCAGACGTCGAAATTGGCGTCAAGCATGTGCTTGACCAGATGACCGAGGCGTTGTCCGCCGGTGAGCGCATCGAGGTGCGCGGCTTCGGCAGCTTCTCGTTGCACTATCGCGCGCCGCGCGTCGGCCGCAATCCGAAATCCGGCGAAGCCGTGGCGCTGCCGGGCAAGCACGTGCCGCATTTCAAGCCGGGCAAGGAACTGCGCGAGCGGGTCAACAGCGATTGATGCGCGTGCGCCCGGCGCGCATTGATTCCCGCCGCCCGCCGCGGGTATCCCCGTCGTGTGGCGCTTGCGTGGCCTGCTAAAGTGATGGTGAGGGAGACGCCATGCGCTTCGTGATCGCTGCTTTGCTGCTCATATTCGCCCTGCTGGGCGCGGCGTTTGCCGCGCTCAACGGCGGCACCGTGCATTATGACTTTCTGCTGGTCGAAGCCGACTTGCCCAAGGGTGTGACCTTGCTTGCGGTGCTGGTGCTGGGCTGGCTGCTGGGCGGCCTTAGCGCATGGCTGGGCCTTGGCGCACGGCGCCGGCGTAGAGCGTCCGGGCGCGGACAAGGCGATGGCCAAGACGCTGCATGAATCCACTTCTGCTGCTGTTCCTGCTGCTGCCGATCGCGTTTCTGTCCGGCTGGTGGAGCGCGCGCCGGCTGGGCGCTCGGCGCTCGGGCGCGCGCGTCAATGAGCTGTCTTCGAGCTATTTCCGCGGCCTGAATTATCTGCTCAACGAGCAGCCGGACAAGGCCATCGAGGTGTTCTTGCAGTTGGCCGAGGCCAATCGCGACACCGTCGAAACGCACCTCGCGCTTGGCAACCTGTTCCGCCGCCGCGGCGAGGTGGAGCGCGCCATCCGCGTGCACCAGCATCTGATCGCGCGCGCCAACCTCAGCGATGACGTGAAAACCATGGCGCTGCTGGAACTGGGCGAGGATTACATGCGTGCCGGCCTGCTCGACCGCGCCGAGACGCTGTTCGCCGATCTGGTGGCGATGAATGCGCAGGCGCCCTCGGCGTTGCGCCACCTGATCGCCATCTGCCAGCACGAGCGCGACTGGCACAAGGCCATCCTCTACGCACGCCGGCTGGAGGAAACCTCTGGTGAGCGACAGTCGCTGCAGATCGCGCATTTTTACTGCGAGCTGGCCGAGCGCGCACAGACGCACGGCGCCATGCAGGACGCCGCCGATTATCTGCAGCAGGCGTTTGTCGCGCATCCGAAATTCGTGCGCGCGCTCATCCTGCGCGGGCGCTTCGCCGCCGTGGCCGCGGATTACGCGGCGGCGATCGCGGCCTACGAGCAGGCGCTGGAGTCCGACATCGATTGCGTGCCCGAGATTCTTCCGGCGCTGCTCGATACCTACGCGCGCGCGCAGCAGATGGAGCGCGCCGAGCAAATCCTGGGGCACATCGTGCAGCGCTACGAGGGGGTCTCGCCGGTGCTGGCGCTGGCGCGCATTTACGCGCGCCGCGATGGCCAGGACCGCGCGGTGGAATTCCTCGGCACGCAGTTGCGCCAGCGACCCTCGGTGCGCGGTCTGGTGCAATTGATGGACACGGCGATCGAGGGTGGCAGCGATACCGAGTCCAGCCTGCGCCTGCTGCGCGATCTGACCGCCGCGGTGCTTGAAGGTCAGGCGCTGTATCGCTGCACGCAGTGCGGCTTCGGCGCGCGCGCGCACCATTGGCAGTGCCCGAGCTGCAAGAACTGGAGCACGCTGCGGCCGGTCCACGGCGCCACCGGTGCCTGAGCGATGATGACGTCGGGATTGCGCCAAGTCCTGCTGCTGGCGGCGCTGGTCGCGGTGCTGGCTGGCGTGCTGGTGTTCGCGATGATGGCCTACGCGCGTCGGCGCGGGCTGCTGGATCAACCAGGCCAGCGCCGCCTGCATCGCCGGCCCACGCCGCGCGGCGGCGGTGCTGGCGCGGTTCTGGCGCTGGCGCTGGGCCTGCTGCTGCTGCGGCTGCTACCGGGCGCGGCTTTGCCGTGGCGGTGGACGCTGCTGTGGCTGCCGGCGCTGCTGCTGACCGCGCTGGTCGGCGCGTTGGATGATCACCGCGGCCTGGGCATTGGTCCGCGCCTGGGTGCGCATCTCGCGGCGGGCGCATTGCTCGCGCTGAGCCTGTGGGCGCAATTGGCCGCGGCGTTCGCGCCGCCTCTGGCGCTGCTGCTGGCTGCTGCATTGGTGCTGGCCACGGCGTGGTCGATCAACTTGCACAATTTCATGGATGGCAGCGACGGACTGCTGGCCATGCAGGTATTCACGCTGGCGCTGGCTTTCGCGTGGATGGCCGCGCGCAGCGATCAGCCTGCGCTGCTGGCGCTGGCGCTGCTGCTGGCCGCGGCGCTGGCCGGATTTCTGCCATTCAATCTGCCGCTGCCGCGCGCGCGCGTGTTCATGGGCGATGTCGGCAGCGGCGCGTTCGGCTTCATGCTCGCGGCGCTGGCGTTTGCCGGCGTGGCGCGTGGCGCATGGCCGTTGCCTGCGGCGTTGTTGCTGGTTTCGGCGTTCGCGGTGGATGCCAGCGCCACGCTGCTGTCGCGCATCTGGCGCGGACGGCGCTGGTGGCGGCCGCATCGCGAGCATCTGTATCAGTGGCTGGCGCGCGCGTGGCATTCGCATGCGCAGGCGCTACTGGTTTACCTCGGCTGGAACCTGCTGCTGGCGATTCCACTGGCGCTGTGGGCGCAGCATGATGCGGGGCTGGGCTGGTGGCTGGTGATCGGGCTATATATGCTCGCGGGCGTGGCGTGGTGGCAGGGCAAACGGGCCTGCCGCCGTGCGCCACGACGTCACGGGAATCGCCATGCGCCTGTCTGAGTTACGCCTCGGTCTGTTTCACCCGCGCAGCGCGGTGGTGCTGCACGATCTGGGCATGGTCGCGCTGGCGTGGTGGCTGGCCCTGCTGCTGCGCTACCAATTGGCGCACTCGGGCGGCATGCACGTCAGCCTGGGGCAGTTCGTGGTGGTGCTGGCGGTGCAGGGCACGATCTTCGCCTGGACCGGCCTGTATCGCGGCCTGTGGCGCTTCGCCAGCCTGCCCGATTTGTGGAGCATCGCGCGCGCCGCGGCGCTGGGCGCGGTGCTGGTGGGCGTGGCGCTGTTTCTGCTCGACCGTCTCGTCGGCGTGCCGCGCTCGGTACTGTTTTTGTACCCGCTGATTCTGGCGTTTCTGCTGGGTGCGCCGCGGCTGTTGTATCGCTACTGGAAAGACAGTCGCCTGGAGTTGTTCGGACAGCGCGCGCAGCGGCGCGTGCTGGTGATCGGCGCGGGGCGCTCCGGTGATGCGTTGGTGCGCGATCTGCGTCGCGATGCCGAGTATCGCGTGGTGGGCTTTATCGACGACGCACCGCAGTTGCGTGGCGCACGCGTGCAGGGCGCGCCGGTACTGGGAATGCTGGCGCAATTGCCGGAACTTGCGCGCGCCAGCGGCGCCGACATGCTGCTGATCGCGATTCCATCGGCCAGCGTCGCGCAAATGCGCGCCATCGTATCCGCCTGCGAGCGCACCGGGTTGCCGTTTCGCACCTTGCCGCGTTTCGAGGACGTGATCAGTGGGCGCGCGCAGCGCAACGAGCTGAAACCGGTGGCGATCGAGGATCTGCTCGGTCGCGATGCGGTGAGCCTGGACTGGGAGCGCGTGCGCGCCGGTTTCGCCGGGCGCCACGTGTTGATCAGCGGCGGTGGCGGCTCGATCGGCAGCGAGCTGTGCCGGCAGGTGGCGCGCCTCGGCGTGGCCTCGCTGACCGTGCTCGATAGCAGCGAGTTCAACCTGTATCGCATCGCGCGCGAATTGAACGTGGCGTATCCCGATCTGCTGCTGCGCCCGCTGCTCGGCGATTGCGGCGACCCCGCGGCCGCGCGCCACGCGCTGCAGATTTCGCATGCGCACGTGGTGCTGCACGCCGCCGCCTACAAACACGTGCCGTTGCTGCAGGAGCAACTGCGTCAGGCGTTTCGCAACAACGTGCTGGCCACGCGCACGCTGGCCGCGGCGGCGGGCGCGGCGGGCGTGGCAACCTTCGTGCTGGTGTCCACCGACAAGGCGGTGAACCCCAGCAGCGTGATGGGCGCCAGCAAGCGCATCGCAGAGATGGTTTGTCAGGCCGAGGCACTGCGTGCGCCGGGTTGCCATTTCGTCACCGTGCGTTTCGGCAACGTGCTCGATTCGGCCGGCTCGGTGGTGCCGCTGTTCCGCGAGCAGATCGCGCGCGGCGGTCCGGTCACCGTCACCCATCCCGAGGTCACGCGCTACTTCATGACCATCCCCGAAGCCTGCGGGCTGATTCTGCAGGCCGCGGTGCAAGGGCGCAGCGGCGATATTTTCGCGCTGGACATGGGCGAGCCGGTGCGCATCCGCGATCTGGCCGCGCAGATGATCCGCCTGTCCGGCAAGCAGCCGGGGCGCGACATCGCGATCGTGTACACCGGCCTGCGTCCCGGCGAGAAACTGTTCGAGGAGTTGTTTCATGCGCAGGAAAACTACGCGCCGACCATGCACGCCAAGCTGTATCTGGCCGAACCGCGGCGCGTCAGCACGGAGTTGCTGGATGCGCAAATGGTGCGCGCCAGTGATGCCGTGATCGCTTTCGATGAGCCCGCGCTGCGGCGCGTGCTGCAAGCCCTGATGCCCGGTCTTGACTGGGTCCACAATGCGCAGCCGGGCACGGTGGTGCCGTTTCTGCGCGGCGATTCTGGAGATTCGGCATGAGCCGGCATTTGCACAAGGTGGTGTTTCCCGTGGCCGGCCTGGGCACGCGTTTTCTGCCGGCGACCAAGGTGGTGGCCAAGGAAATGCTGCCGGTGCTCGATCGCCCGTTGATCCAGTACGCGGTGGACGAGGCCGTGGAAGCCGGCGCCGACACGCTGGTGTTCGTCACCAACCGTTACAAGCACGCCATCGCCGATTACTTCGACAACGCCTATGAGCTGGAGCAGAAGCTGGCCGAGGCCGGCAAGACCGAGCTGCTGGAGATCGTGCGCAGCGTGCTGCCCGCGCACGTGCGCTGCGTGTTCGTGACCCAGCCCGAGGCGCGCGGTCTGGGCCATGCCGTGCTATGCGCGGCACCGGTGATCGGCGATGAGCCCTTTGGCGTGATCCTGCCGGATGATTTGATCCGCGCGCCGCGTGCCGGCGCGCTCAAGCAGATGGCCGAGCTGGCCGCGGTGCGTGGTTGCGGCGTGGTCGCGGTGGAAGAAGTGCCACGCGCCGACACGCAGCGCTACGGCATCGTCGATGCCGAGCCCGTGAGCGAGCGCGCCGCCAAGTTGCGCTACGTGGTCGAAAAACCCAGGCCCGAGGACGCGCCGTCCAATCTCGCCATCGTCGGGCGCTACGTGCTGCCTGGGCGCATCTTCGAGCTGCTGCGCGAGACCGCGCCCGGCAACAACGGCGAGATCCAGCTCACCGACGCCATCGAGGCGCTGCTGCACGAGCGCGAGGTGCTGGCCTATCGCTTCGAGGGCAAGCGCTTCGACTGCGGCAACAAGGCCGGTCTGGTGCGCGCCACGCTGGCGTTGGCGCTGGAGGATCCCGAACTGGCGCCACTGGTGCGCGCCGCGGCCCGCGGATGAACATGGATCTGGACTGGATCCTCAATCATCACGGCGAGGAGCGGCAGCGCTACTTCGGCGCGGTGGCGCCGCCGGTGCTGCAAAGCTCGATCTTCACCTTCCCCGATGTCGCCGCCATGCGCGCGGCGGCCGCGCATGAGTTCGACGCGCCGTTCTACACGCGCGGCAGCAATCCCACCGTGCATATGCTGCGCCAGAAACTGGCCGCGCTGGAAGGCGCCGAGGAATGCCTGGTGTTCGCTTCGGGCGCGGCGGCCATCGCCGCCGCGGTGATCGCCTGCGTGGCGGCTGGCGATCACGTGGTATGCGTGCAAAAACCCTACAGTTGGACGCGCGCGCTGCTGGCCGACCTGCTGGCCCGCTTCGGTATCGCGCACGGTTTCGTCGATGCGCGCGAGCTCGGACAGATCGAGGCCGCGCTCACGCAGCGGACGCGCCTGATCGTGCTGGAAAGCCCCAACTCGCTGACTTTCGAGCTGCAGGATCTGGCTGCGGTCGCGGTGCTGGCCAGAGCGCGCGGCATCCTCACCTTGTGTGACAACAGCCACGCCAGCCCGCTGAATCAGTCGCCGCTGGCGCTGGGCATCGATCTGGTCGCGCATTCGGCGACCAAGTATCTCAACGGCCACAGCGATGTCGTCGCCGGCGCGCTGTGCGGCCCGCGCGCGCTGATCGAGCGCGTGTTCCACGGCCCGTTCATGACCCTTGGCGCGATTCCCAGCCCGCATGATGCCGCGCTGCTGCTGCGCGGGCTGCGCACGCTCAAGCTGCGCATGCGGCGCGTGGCCGAAACCACGCCGCGCATCGCCGCGCATCTGGCGGCGCATCCACGCGTGGCGCGCGTGTGGTTTGCGCATGCACCCGATCACCCGCAGCGCGCGCTGGTCGAGCGCCAGATGCGCGCGTCCTCGGGCCTGATCTCGTTCGCGCTCAAGGACGCCGATGGCGCCGTCATCGAGCGTTTCTGCAACGCCTTGCAGCGCTTCCTGCTGGCGGTGTCCTGGGGTGGCTACGAGTCGCTGGTATGTCCGCTGGCGGCGTTCCTGCCCGCGGGCGCGCCGCTGATTCAACAGCCGGGGCGCGCGCCACCGGAGTTGATCCGCCTGTCGATCGGTCTGGAAGATGCCGAAGTGCTGATCGCAGACCTTGATCAAGCATTTGATCGGGCGTTCGCGTGTGTGGGAGCGCCGTGCTGATGCGCGCGCCCCTGGCCGCGGCCAGTTATTACGAGGCGCGCGCCGCCGCGATGCCGGCGTACCCCGCCTTGACCGGCCAGATCGAGGCCGAGGTCGCCATCGTCGGCGGCGGTTATGCGGGGCTGACCACCGCGTTGGGTCTGGCCGAACGCGGCCAGCGTGGCGTGCTGCTGCTGGAGGCCGAGCGCATCGGCTTCGGCGCCTCCGGACGCAACGGCGGCTTCGTGTTCGCCGGTTATTCGCTGGACGAGCATGCGCTGATCACGCGCCTGGGCGTGGAGCGCGCGCGCGCGCTGTATCAGGCCACGGTGCAAGGCGTGAATCTGCTGCGGCGACGCGTGCAGCGCTATCAAATCGCCTGCGATCTGACCGATGCCGGCGTGCTGTGGGCCAACTGGTTCCGCGATGCCGGCGTGCTGACGCGGCGCCGTGACACGCTGGCGCAGTTGGGCGTCGAATGGCAACTGATCGAGCCGGATGCGTTGCGCGAATGGATACACAGCGCGCGCTATCACGGCGCGCTGTTCGAGCCCAACGCCATGCACCTCGATCCCTTGTCCTATGCGCGCGGTCTGGCGCAGGCGGCGCTCGCGCAGGGCGTGGATGTGCGCGAGACCTCGCGTGTACTGCGCCTTGAGCGCCTGCGCGGCGGCGGTTTTCGTCTGCACACCGGCGGCGGGCGCGTGGATGTGCGCCAGGTGCTGCTGGCCACCGGCGGTTATCTCAGCGGGCTGGACGCGCGCATCGATCGCGCGGTGCTGCCCATCGCCACGTATGTGATGACCACCGAGCCGCTGGGTACGCGCCTCTACGATTGCCTCACCTCCGAGGCGGCGGTGTACGACAGCCGCTTCGCCTTCGATTACTACCGCCCGCTGGCCGACACGCGCCTGCTCTGGGGCGGACGCATCGCGGTGCGCGAGCGCAGCCCCGAGGACGTGCGCCGCCTGCTGTATCGCGACATGCTGCGCGTGTTCCCGCAACTGCAAGGCGTGCGCGTGGACTACGGTTGGTCTGGCCTGATGAGCTACGCGCGTCACCAGATGCCGCAGCTCGGCGGCGACGGCAAGGGCCTGTGGTGGGCGCAAGCCTTCGGTGGTCATGGCCTCGCGCCGACCACCGTGGCCGGTGAACTGCTGGCCGCCGCCATCGCGCGTGGCGACGAAGCGTGGCGCGAGTTCGCGCGCTTCGGCATGAACTCGGCGCTGCGCCCGTGGGGTTATCTCGCTGCGCAGGCGCGCTACAACTGGCTGCAACTGAGCGATGCGCGCAAGGATCGCCGCGAGCATCGCGGCGGCTGATGCGCAAGGCACCGTCGTTCCGGTCATCCAGTGAAACCGCACTCGGTTCGAGCGAGCGAGTGCGAAGTGGCGCTCTCACCGGGGTTTTGCCTCACCCCGCGGGCACGCTGCGCTGGCTGATGCTCGCCGTGCTCAAAAGCTGTGCGCGTAGCCGACCATGAATCCGCCCGGCAGCCACGACAGGATCAGCGGCTGCTTGCGGTCGTGCGCCCAGATGCCGACTGCCGTGCCCAGCGCGGCGCCGGCCAGCACGTCGGTCTGCCAGTGGCCCCAGGTTTTCATGCGCGCCTCGGCGTCGTAGGCGGGGATCGCCGCGAGTGCCCACACCCAGGGATGGTCGTGCTGGTATTCGGCGATGAACGGCGTCACGAAACTGGTGGCTTCGGTGACCTCGCCGCTGGGAAAGCTGGCGCCGCCATGGAACCAGAGATTGGGGTCCGCGCTGTAACTGGGCCGTTCGCGACCGAAGGTCATTTTCAGTCCCTGCGCGGCCAGTGATGAGAACGTCATCGCGTCCACCGACTGCCACAGCGTGCGCCCGAAGCGCGTCTGGCCGCCTTCCAGGCTGGCCGCGACCAGCGTGCACAGCGCCTCGCAGTAGGCGAGGTCCACTTGGTAAGTGCGCTTCCAGATGCCAGCGTTGTCGTAAGCCAAGCGGTGGTCGATGCCCAGCGGGCCGCCATAGGCATGCGCGGCCGGAATGCCGCCGACCACAGACAGCGTAAGCGCGAGTGCGAGCAGGAAGCGGCGCATGGGCGTGTTCCGTGCGGGAAGCCGCATGTTGGCGAAACCGCGGTGGCCCGGCATGTGCCGGAATCTGCGAGTGCGCATGCAAGTTGATCACGAATTCGTAATGAATTCCGTATCGCGAGCGAGATCGAGCGCAACCACCTTTGCCTTCAATGCGGCCCACGAGCAGCGTGTGCTGGGCGCCGTCCAGCGCAAGCCCACGATTGCGGAGGGTGCAGCGCAGCCAAGGCGGCAGTCGTTCGGGCGCTCAACTCGCATTGCCTGGCGCACATGATCGGGCTACTGTGGCGTCGCGCTTGCGGCGCCCCCGCACAGGGGAAGCCGTGGGTGACGCGTGCCTCGAGAGGAGGCGGCTCATGGCTGTTGAATCCGCATTTCTCCGTGCCCATCCCTACCTCGTGGCATCGGTGGTGGTCGTACTGCTGAGCGCGGCCCTGGCCGGCTGCTCCAGCTCCCATCGTTCCGCACCACCGGCCGCCAAGGCGCCGATTGTGCCGGCCAAGACGGCATCGGCCAGCATCCCGCCCGCTGCCGTGGCCCTCAAGGCCGCCGACCGGCTGGCCGCGATGAGCGTCGATCAGCTCATGGATCAGGCGCAAAAAGCGCTGCAGGGCAATCGACTGGTGGCGCCCGCAGGCGACAATGCGTTCGAGTATTACCTCGAAGTGCTGCAGAAGAGCCCCCACAATCGCGCTGCGCAGAGCGCTCTGCGGGAAACGTTCCCGTTCGGCGCGCAAACTGTCGATCAGACGATCAACGAGAAGAACTTCGCCGAAGCACAGCGTGAGATCGATCTGCTGGCCAAGGCCGATCCGACCAATTACACCTTGACCATTCTGCGCTCCAGGCTGGATGCGGCGCGCTCCCTCGCGGCACAACAGCATAAGACGAAGCAAGGCGCCGCACAGACGCAAACGGCCGCAGCGGCGGCGCAGGCGCGACAAGTGGAACAGAAGCAACTGGCCGCGGCCACGCAGAGGCAAGAGTTGGAACAGGCTGTTGCGGCGGCGGCGGCGAAACAGCAGCAGGAACAGCAAGCGGCTGCAGCGCGGGCGGCCGCAGTCAAAGCCGCAACGCACATCGAGAATCGCAAAGCGCAGATGGTGCACATGGTACCGGCGAAGTATCCGCCGCGCGCCGCGCGCCGCGGCGAGCAGGGCTGGGTGGACGTCGAGTTCACCGTCAACCCTGATGGTTCGGTGAGCAATGTTCACGTCACCGATTCCAAGCCGCGCTACGTGTTCGATCACGCCGCGATCGATGCAGTGTCGCGCTGGAGGTTCAAGCCGGCGCTGATCAACGGCCGGCCCGCCGCAGTCGTGCTCAAACGGCAAATCGAGTTCAAGTTATCGGGCAACGGCTGACTTGATGCCCCAGATACCGCATCCGCAACTCGCAGCCCGCACGGCAGCGGGGGGGGGTATGGGCTGCGGCATGGATGCGGCTCTGGACGAGGCGATCCGTGCTGCCGTTGCGGGTACATCCGATCGCCATGACGGTCATGGCGATCCTGGCTGGTCTGCTGCTGCATGTCCGACCACAAGGCCGCCACCTGTAACGATCCCGAGCACACGTTCACGTTGACTTGCTGCTGATGGCTGGCTCACTCTCGGAAACGCAGAGTTGAGCGACGATGCGCTGATTGATTGGCTTGAAGTTCGCCACAGGCTTGAGTTCACCACGTCAATCAACTCCCAGAATGTAGCTTGTCCCGCAGTGGTCGGCGGAAATTGCGTGATTCGCTCGACGTAGAGCCTTGGGGCAGGCCATGGGGCAAACGCGCGGCAACAACTTCCTGCTTCCAGTGGCTTCGAGGGTTTGGTTATACAGTCGGCGCCGGCCAATCCAGCCATAGGCGCGTGCCCTGGCCGGGCGCGCTATCCGCGCCAACGTCGCCACCGTGCAGGCGGACAATATTGCGCACCAGTGCCAGGCCCAGGCCGAGCCCACCGCGAGCACGGCTACGGGCCGGGTCGGCGCGGTAGAAACGTTCGAACAAGTGCGGCAGATGTTCGCGGGCGATACCACAGCCAGTGTCGGTCACCTCGATTCGAACGACGCCATCCATGCGACGTGCCGACAAAACCACACTACCGCCCGCCGGAGTATGCGCCAGCGCATTGCCAACGACGTTGCCTACGGCCCGTTGCAGCAACACGCGATCCGCGTGCAGGGTCAGACTCGGTTCGATCCGTACCTGCAGGCGTACGCCCGCCTCGCTGGCAGCAGCGTCAAAAAACTCAGCCAGCGCAGCCAACTCGCGCCCCAGGTCCAGCCGCTCCATGTGCAGCGCCGCATCCGGCAGCTCGGTCTGCGCGAGGAACAGCAGCGCCTGGATCATTTGCGACAGGCGCGCGCATTCCTCCACCGCCGACTCCAGCGCCTCGCGGTATTGCGCGGGTTCGCGCGGCCGCCCAAGCGTTACCTCCAACTCGCCCCAGAGATTGGAAATCGGCGTACGCAATTCATGGGCGATGTCGGTCGAGAACTGCGAGATACGACCGAACGATTCCTGCAGCCGTTGCAGCGTTGAGTTGAACGCCAGTGCCAGCGCATGCAACTCGTTGGGCAGCCCGCGAGGATCGATGCGCTCGTGGAGATTGCTGGCGCTGATTTGGCGCGCCGAGTCGGCCATGCGACGCAGCGGGCGCAGGCCTCGCCACGCAATAACGTATCCAGCCGCGGCAGCTATCAGCAGTGCGACGAGCAGCACCCCGGCCAAGCGTATACGGTAAACGGCCAGGATGTGCGCCTCGGTACTGCGATTGAGCACCACGACCAGTCGCAGTGCCTGCGGCGGCGTCGCGACCGTGGGGCGTGCGCGGATCCGCAGCATGGCGCTGAGGAAGTGCAGATGCGGCTTGATGTGCAGCTTGCTCAGTACCGGATGACCGCTGACCATCGGTGCGGCAAAGCGGTGCGTGTCCAGTGCCGGGTTGAAGCCAGGAGTTTGCAACAACACTCGACCATCCGCAGTACTCAGACGCAGGAACAGGTTGCGCGGCGCATTTGCCGGAAGCGGCAGATAGGCCTCCTGGCGCAGCGCGTCGCTGTCGGCCGCGTGAGTGCGCAGCAACACTGTCACCACGTCGAGCTTGCGCAGCACGGCCTCGCGGTCTTCTTGCATCATGCGCTGCTGCAACCCCCAATAAATCCAGATGCTGGCAGCGAGCAGGATCAATACCAGGGTCAGCGCAAAAGCAGCGGCCAACCACGCCGCCAGCGAATCGGGTGGCAAGCCATACTGACGCAGGCGGCGCAGCGCGATCCGCACGCCGGGGGCTGCGACTGCGGCGTCCAGGCGGCGAGAAACCCATCCCCTGCCCGGCACTTCACTTCCCATCACGTGTCTCCAGCTTGTGCGGACAGGGAGCCCGGGCCTGCAGCCTTGCATCCGGCCGCCATTCCCCGGCGCTGCGCCAGATCTCTGTCAATCGCCACTGCGCAACTCGAGCACATAGCCCACGCCGCGCACTGTGTGCAGCAGCGGCGAGCTGAACGGCTCGTCGAGCTTCCCGCGCAGGCGGCGGATGTGCACGTCCACCACATTGCTGTTGCAGTCGAAGTTCATATCCCATACCAGCTCGGCAATCAGCGTGCGTGACAGCACTTCGCCGGCGCGCCGCGCCAGTAGCGCGAGCAGGCCGAATTCCTTGGGGGTGAGCAGCAGACGCTGCCCGGCACGATCGGCACGCTGGCGCGCGAGATCGATGCTCAAGTCGGCCACCTGCAGCATCTCGGGCTGGCGCGCAGGTCCGCGCCGCAACACGCTACGCACCCGTGCCAGCAATTCCGAAAACGCGAACGGCTTGACCAGATAGTCGTCTGCGCCCAGCTCCAGTCCACGCACACGGTCGGCCACGCCGTCGCGTGCGGTGAGCATCAGCACCGGAGTGAGGCGCTGCTCGCGCAGCGCCTGCAGCAGGCTCCAGCCGTCGCGCCCGGGCAGCATGGCGTCAAGCACGATCAAGTCGAAATGCTGGGTCAGGGCCAGATGCAGGCCATCGTCGCCATTGGCGGCGACATCGGCAATGAAACCGTTCTCGCCCAATCCCTTTCTGAGGTAGGCGGCGGTCTTGGGTTCGTCCTCGACGATCAGGATACGCATGGCGCAAGCATAGGCGCGGATCAGCTCACGCGTTGCAACGGTGCGCGACATGACGAAATCGTCATGTTGTGTTCATGCTCACGTCGATTGCCACTTCCCACAATGGGCAGATGCAACTCGCCCCAGCCATGCGTGTTTTTCTTCGGCATTGGACCCCGAACATGCGCATGCGCCACGGCAGCAAGGTATGTCTGACGCTTGTGCTGACGGGCGTGCTCATTCTGAGTGCAGTCGCCACGGCACGCGCCGCTACTGCGGTACCGGTATCGGTGCTGGCGGTCGCGCCGGCGCCTTGGCAGGACGGCATCGCGGTGCTGGCGCGCGTCGAGAGCGCCGATCACACGGTGTTGGCGGCGCCGGTGACCGGGCGCGTGCGCGGACCGTTTCTGGCGCCGGGTGCGGTGGCCGCGGGTGCGATCATCGCGCGCGTGGCGGTGCCGGGCCTGCCGGCGCAAATACACGCCGCGCAGGCCAACGCGGCGCTGGCCGCGACTGACCTGCACCGGCAGCAGCATCTGGCCCGGCGCGGGCTGGTCGCGCGGCAAAGTCTCGACCAGGCGCGGGTGCAGTTGCAGCAGGCCGATGCCGCGCTGCGGGCCTTGCAGCGACAGTCCGATCAGGCCGTCTTGCGCGCGCCGTTCGCGGGCACGCTGGGTTATCTGGTCAGCGCCGGCACGGTGGTGTACCGCGGCACGCCGGTGGCCACCCTGCTGGGACGCGGTCAACCGTGGGCGCGCGCCGAGCTGACCCCGCGTCAGGTGCGTCATGTGACGCCGGGCATGACGGTGCGCTGGCATGCCGGGGATCTGCACGGCAGCGCCGTGGTGCGTTCGTTGGGGCAGAGCGCACGCAGCGCCGGCATGGTGCCGGTGTACGTGGCCCTGCCGGCGTCCAGCGCGCTGCTGCCGGGTCAGTGGCTGGGATTGCACTTCGCGCTGCCGCGCGCGCCGGCATGGCGCGTGCCCGATGCGGCGGTGGTGTGGCGCGGAGCGCACAGCGAGGTGTTCGTGCTGCGCAACGGCCATGCGCGGGCGGTGCCGGTGCAAGTGCTGGCGGCGCGCGCGGGTACGAGCTGGGTGCGCGGCGCGCTGGGCAACCCCGCGCAGGTGATCGTCGCCGGCAGCACGCGCTTGCAGGACGGGGTGGCGGTCGCGGTGCGGCCATGAGGCGCTATCTCGCGTTTCTGTGGCTCAATCGCTGGTCGGTGATCCTGTCCGCGCTGCTGCTGCTGGGCGCCGGCTGGTATGCGCTGCGCACGCTGCCCGAGAGCATTTTCCCCGACATCGATTTTCCCATGGTCACGGTGCTGGTCAATGCCGGCAACCTGCCCGTGCGCGCGATGGAGGACATAGTCACGCGCCCGCTGGAGGAGACCGCCAAGGGTGAGCCCGGCGTGCGTCTGGTGCGCTCTCAGACCGGCTACGGCTTGTCCAAGCTGCATGTGTATTTCGACCAGGGCGTCAATCCGCAAACGGCATACCTGATGTTGCAGGCGCGGCTGGCGCACATCGCGCTGCCGCCGGGGGCGACGATGTCGGTGCACTTGATGACGCCCAACGTGTATCCCTTCGCCGAATACGCACTGGTGTCGAACCGACTCGACAGCTCGGCGCTGATGCCCTATTTCGCGTTTCATCTGCGCCCCATGCTGCTCGGCATCAATGGCGTGTACCGGGTGACCTGGACCGGGCGCGGCTGGCCCGAGGTGCACGTGCTGCTCGATGCGCGCCGCCTGGCCGAGCATGATCTGACCGCGGCACAGGTCGTGGGCGCGCTGCAGGCCGCTCAGGGACCGTATTTTTCCGGCGTGCTGCAGGCCTACAACCAGCAGTTCGTGGTCGCCACCACACCGCGCCCGGCCACGGCTGCCGCGCTCGAGCAACTGATGCTGCCGCTTGGGCCGGTGGGCGCGGATGGCAGCCGCATGCCCATCGCCCTCGGCGCGTTGGGCACGGCGGCGCTGGCGCCGCCGCCGCTGCAACGCGACGCTGCCGTCGCCGGCTGGCGCCACGCGCTGGTGGTGGACATCCAGGCACAGGCCGGCGCCAACGAGGTGGCGGTGGCGCATACCCTGCGCATGCGCATCGCCACGCTGCGCACGCAACTGCCGGCGGGTGTGAAGCTGGTGCGCATCTACGACTTGAGCGGGCTGATCAGCGGTAGTCTGCGCGACGTGTGGATCGCGCTCGGGCTGGGTAGCGTGATCGCGCTGCTGGTGGTGCTGCTGTTCCTCGGGCGCGTGGATGGCGCGCTGGCGGTAATGACCGTGGTGCCGCTGTCGCTGGCCGCCGCATTCCTGACGCTGCACGCGCTGGGCTACGGCCTCAACATCATGACCCTCGGCGGATTGGCCGCGGCCATCGGCGCGCTGGTCGATCACGCCATCGTGGTGATCGAGCGCGGGCTGCACGATCTCAGCGGCGCTCGCGAGCAGCGCCGCGCGCAGGCGCTGCAGCGCATCGGCGAAATCCTGCCGATCATGAGCATGGCCACGCTGACCTCGTGCCTGGTGTTCGTCCCGCTGATTTTTCTGGCCGGCACGCTGGGCCTGCTGTTCCGCTCGATGGCGGTGGCCATCGTCATCGCGCTGCTGGTGTCGCAGCTCATGGCGCTGCTGGTGACGCCGGTGCTGGCGCTGTGGCTGGCCGGGCGCGTGCGTGCGCCCGTTGCCTCGCGCAGGCAGCAGCGCGCGCAGCGGCGTTATGGGCGCTGGCTGACCGCCGGCATGCGCCGCGCGTGGCTGGCGATCCCGGTGGTGCTGATGCTGGGCGCGCTCGGTTGGGTCACGCTGCGCGCGCTGCCGACGGCGTTTCTGCCGCGCTGGGATGAGGGCGTGATCTCGATGCCGTTCCGCACGCAGGTGGGCAGCAGCGTGGCCGAGACCACCGCCGTCGGCCGCGAGCTGCTGCACGTGGCGCTGCGCAATCCCGCGGTGGCGCGCGCTTCGCTGGTCGTGGGGCGCGGTTTTTCCAACGCCTACGCCACGCCCAACAAGGGCGCGTTGGCGATCGTGCTGAAGACGAATCGTAGCGTTGGCACGCGCACGGTGATGCGGCAACTGACCGTCGCGTTTCATCAGGCGGTACCCAGCCTGCTGGCGCTGAACGCCACCCAGGTGATGGTCAATCGCCTGGGTGATTTGTCCGGAGCGCACGCTCCGCTGGAGATTTACCTGTTCGGCTCGGATCCGGCGCTGCTGCACGCCGCCGGTGAACGCCTGGCGCTGGCGCTGCAGCACAGCGGCGCATTCAGCAGCGTGATGTTCAAGTCACCCTCGGCCGGACCGGAGATCGCGCTGACGCCGCGTGCCCAGGTCAGTCTGTACGGACTGACCCCGCTGATGCTGAGCCAGCAAGTCGAGGCGCGGCTGTGGGGGCGCACGGCCGGCATGTTGCTGCACGGCGAGCAGATCCTGCCGCTGCGCGTGCTGGTCACCACGCCGACCCCGGCGCCGGGCGCGGTCGCGGCCTTGCCGCTGCGCCTGCCCGACGGCGAGCAGGTGCCGCTGGACCAGCTTGCACGCGTGCGGATGCGCGGCGTGGTGCCCTATGTCACCCACCAGAACCTGGTGCCCTATGCCTACATGTGGCTGCAGCCACGCGCCGGCGAGGGCCTGGCGCAAGCCGCCGTGCATGCGCGCGCGGTGCTGGCGGCGATGCATTTCCCGGCTTCGATCAGCAGCGTGATCGGCGGTTATTACCAGCAGCAGTCGCGCAGTTTCAGGCAGATGGCGATCATCCTGGCCGCCGCGCTGGGTGCGCTGCTGGTGCTGCTGGGCTTGCAGTTTTCCAGCCAGCGCGCCGGCATCGCGGCGATGCTGGCGATCGCGCTGGCCGCGCCCGGCGCGCTGCTGGCGCTGTGGCTGATGCACATCGATCTGGACAGCACCGCGTTCCTCGGCATGCTGCTGGTGTTCGCCATCGCGGTGAACAACGTCATCCTGATCTTCGCGCGCGCGCGCCAGCTCTCCGGTGGCGCACCGCGCGTCGCCACGGTGGCGCTGGCCGCGCGCCAGCGCCTGCGCCCGATCCTGATGACCATGCTGGCCGACGTGCTGGGCTTTCTGCCGCTGGCGATCGGCATCGGCCGCGGCACCGATTTGCTGCGCCCGCTGGCAGTCGCGGTGATGGGCGGCCTGCTGCTGTCGATCCTGATGTCGCTGGGCCTCGCGCCGATCCTGTTCAGCGCGCTGGCGCGGCTCGGGCGACGCTTGCGCGCGGAGTCATGAGCACGTTCTTGTTCCTGGCTGCTGCATCACCAGGTTGCCCGAAGAAACCTCGTCGCCCCGGTGGCGGTAAGGCAAGCGCTCAGGTTTCCCGGGTGCCGCGTGGTCTGCCAGCCGCATCCGGCAGCGCATAGCCCGCGCGCGGCAGCCACAGCCGCAGCAGCGGCGCGGTGATGACGGTGCTGAAAATCGCCATCAGCACCAGCATGGTGAACACGTTGCGCGAGATGGCGCCGAGGTCGTAGCCGACGTTGATGATGATGAGTTCCATCAGCGCGCGCGTGTTCATCAGCGCGCCCATCACGCCGGATTCGGCATGGTTCATGCCGCACACGCGCGCGGCGAGATACGCGCCGCCGAACTTGCCGACGGTGGCCAGCAGCGCCAGCAGCGCGCACCAGCCCCACAGCGCAGCGCTGGACAGGCCGCCGATGTCGGTGCGCAGGCCGGTGTAGGTGAAGAAAATCGGCAGGAAGAACACCAGCACGAAGGGGTTGATCTGCGCTTTCCAGGCGCGCACGAAGCGGGTCTCGTCGTGCAGGATCACGCCCATGATGAAGCCGCCGAAAATGGCGAAGATGCCCAACTGATACGTGGCCATGGCGGATACGAACACCATCGCCAGCACGATGCCCAGCAGATGCGGCGGCAGGTCGTGCGCGGTGGTCTGGAAATGGCGGATCACGCGGCGCATCAGCGGCCGCAAGCCGTACATCCACAGTAGCATGAAGCCCAGCACCAGGGTCACTTTCAGCGCGAAGGCGAGCGGCTCGAAATGGCTCAGGGTGAGGGTGGTGACCAGGGCCAGCAGCAGCCAGCCGACCACGTCGTTGATCGCCGCCGCGCTGATGGCGATGACGCCGATGGGCGTGCGCGTGAGCTCGAAGTCGATCAGGATGCGGCCGAGGATCGGCAGCGCGGTGATCGAGAACGCGGCGGCGACGAACAGCGCCGAGGCCAAGTGCGAGGCCTGCGGCGACAGCTCGGGTGCGCTGATCCAGCCAAAGCCCAAGCCAAGCACGAACGGCGCCACCAGGCTGGCCACGCCCACCCACAGCACGGCGCGGCGGTTGTGCCTGGCGCCGAGATGGCCGAAATCGAATTCCAGGCCAATCTGGAACATCAGCAGGATCAGCCCGAGCTGCGACAGGATTTGCAGTGGCATACCGGACGCGGAATGAAACACGTAACCGAACACCTGCGGCGCCAGCAATCCCAGCAGCGACGGCCCGAGCAGGATGCCGACGATGATCTCGCCGACCGCCGCGGTTTGCTTCACCCGCACCGCCACCTCGCCGCCGATGCGCCCGGCCAGCACGATGATGGCGAGCTGCAGAAGAACGAAAAACAGCAGCGCCTCGGTGGCGTGGACGGACAGGGTATGCGTGGCGGGCATCGACGTGGACGCGGGTGCGGAGACGGTTCAGCGTACCTTCTCTGATCAATTCGGTTCAGTGTGTGCTTGAGAAGGGAAGGTGGCGCGTAGCGCCGGATGAGCAAGGGGTCGGCCTCGCGCAGCAAGATTCGAACCCTCACCCCAACCCTTCCCTTGGGGATCTCCGTTGGTCGTCCCTCATGGACTTCCGTTGGTCGTCTCCCGGTGGGAGAGGGACTTTTATCGATATGTCAGAACTCACCCGCGCGGCAACACGCGCAGCGCCAGCCACGCGCCGGCCAGACATAGCGCGGCGCCGGCCATGAACGCGCCATAGCCTTCACCCACGGACCACAGGCTGGAGGTCAGCAGCGCGCCCATCACGCCGCCGAAGCCTGATGAGAAGCTGGAATTGATGCCCTGGCCGTAGCCCATCAGGCGTCCGGGGAAATAGCGCGCCAGCAGGCGCATGGCGGCAGCGTAGAACGCCGCGAAGCTGAGCGCGTGGGTCAGTTGCGCCAGCAGCATTACCCAGCCGATGCCGGGCAGCAGCGCCATCGCCAGCCAGCGCAGCGTGCCGGCGGCCAGACCCGCCAGCATCAGCGTGCGCGGTGCGTAACGCAGCAGGATCGGCGCGATGGCGAAGAACGTGGCGATCTCGATGCCGACGCCCGCGGCCCACAGCCCGCCGATGGCGCCCGAGCTGTAGCCGTGCTCGCGCAGGTACAGCGAATACAGCATGTGGTAGGGACTGAAGGCCATCTGCATCAGCAGCATCAGCACGAAGAACCCCCACACCTCGCGGCGGCGCAGCGCGGCGCGCACGTCCTGCATGGACACCGCGGGCGCGTGGTGATGCCCGGGGCCGTAGTCGAGGCTGAAGCTGAGCAGGCACACCAGCGCCATCCACGGCAGCATCAGCGTCGGCAGCCAGCGTGCATCGAGGTGATCGAGCAGCACGCCGTAGCCCAGTGCCACGGCGATGAAGCCGATCGAACCCCACACGCGCAGACGCGCGTAGCGCTCGCTGTGGCCGGGCATGTGCGACAGCACGATGGCCTCGAACTGCGGCCCGATGGCGTTGGCGAAGAACGCGAACGCGATCAGGCTGGCGATCAGTCCGCCGCGATGCAGCGGCCACAGCATCGGCGCGAAACCCAGCAACATCAGCAGCGTGCCCACGCGCAGCCAGCGCACACCATGCACGCCGCGCCCGGCCAGCCAGCTCCACAGTCCGGGCGCGACGATACGCGTGGCGTACCACAGGCTCAGCATCAGGCCGATGGCGCTGGCGTTCATGCCGCGGCTGTGCAGGAACACGCTGAAGTAGGGCGTGTAGCCACCGATGATGGCGAAGTAGGCGAAGTAGTACGCCGCCAACCGCGCGTAGGGCAGGGCGTGCTCGGGCGCGGCGTTGTCGCCCAGCGCGGCGCCCGCATCAGAACTCAAGTTCGAGCGCCGCGCACAGGTAATCGACCAGCGGGGCCAGCGCGCGCAGATGCGTGCCCAGCGCGCCGGGCAGGCGCGGGCTCAGCACCAGATCATCGTCCAGCGCGCAGCCGGCGGCGTAGTTCTTCAGCTTCAGATCCTCGAGCAGCGGATGATCGAGCGCGTAACCCTGCGGCGCGCGCTGCAGGCGCTCGCCCCAGAATTCATAGCGCTCGGTGAACGGCTTGGCGTGTACCGCGCGCCGCCACGCCGCGGGGTTGTCGGCGATGAACGCGCGCAGTTGCCTGAGCGTTGCGGATTCCGGATGCCACACGCCGGCGCCGACAAAACATTCGCCGGCCTGGATGTGCAGATAAAACGACGGCGCCGGGCGCTCGCGGTGGCGTTCGTGGAACAGACGCGCGCCGGCCCAGGTCTTGTACGGCTGCTTGTCGCCGGAAAAACGCGTGTCGCGCTGGATGCGGAACAGCGAGCCGCCGAGCTTGCGCGGATCGGCGCGAAAATGCGGGCTGATCTGCGCCAGCGGCGCCTGCAGCGCCGTGATCAGCGCCAGAAACGGTTCGCGCACGGCCTGCTCGTAAGTATCCTGATGCGCCTTGAACCAGTCGCGCTCGTTGTGGCGCGCCAGCGCGCGCAGAAACTTGAAGGCATCGGGGGTGAAATGCGGGGATTCAGGCATGGTCGTGTTCCACGGCAATTTCATCGGCCAGGGAACGGCCCCAGGCTTCGAGTTGATCCAATAGCGCCAGTTCGGAACCGCTGCGCTGGGGTTCGGCGCGGCGCTGCGCGATCAGCGCGAAGTAATCATCCAGGCCCAGCGTGCCCAGCGCGCCCGGTTGCATCAGGCGCTGGCGGCGGAAATCCCGCCACGTACGTGATTCTTCGTCATTGAGCGTTTGCGCATAGTGGCGCGCGCGGTAGCGCTGCAGCAGGGTGCGGTAGCGCGCGTCGCGAAAGCGCGTTGAGTACTCGGCCAGCGCCGACGGCGGCGCGCTGCGCACCGCGGCCAGCAGCGGCTTGTCGGCATCGGGCAGGAAGCCGCGGTACAAGGCCAGCTCGGGGTCGACGGTCTCGGCGTGGGTTTCGCGTGCATACAGCGCGCGCACGCGCTCGGCCAGACCCGCGCAGGCGCGCAGCGCAACGGCGTGCGCGAGGCAGGCGTCCAGGTCCAGCCCGATGCGCGCATGGTCCACGCCCTTGAGTACTTCCAGCGCGGCCAGCGCCGGGGCGCGGTTGATGCTCACGGTTTTCAGCGGCACGCGCGCGATGTCCGCGGGCAGATCGGCGCGCGCGATGAACAGGCGCTCGGCCAAGTCGTCAACCTGCAGGTGCGCCCATTCCGCCGGATCGGGCGTGAGGTCGGCCACGATCACCTTGTTGGCCTGCAGCGGATGCACGCTGATCGGCGCCACCACGGCCAGACAGCCACGCACCGCCGGATAGCGCTGCGACACATGCAGCACGGGTGTCATGTGGGCGCAGTCCAGCAGCGCCAACACCTGTTGCTTGCGGCGCAGGCCGTAATACCAATCCCACAGTCGCGGCTGCGCGGCCTTGAGTTTGCGCGCCAGGCACAGCAGCGATTCGACATCGCTGAGCGCATCGTGCGCCTGCCGCGGTTCGCAGCCATTGTCACGCGCCAGATGCTCCAGCCTGAAGCTGGGCGCGCCGTCCTCGCGCAGCGACCACTGCATGCCGGCCGGGCGCAGGGCGTAGGCCATGCGCGCCAGATCGATCAGATCCCAACGGCTGTTGCCATGCTGCCACTCGCGCGCGTAGGGATCGAAAAAATTGCGATAGAACAGATGGCGGCTGATCTCATCGTCGAAGCGCAACGAGTTCCAGCCCACGCCGCAGGTGCCTGGCGCGGCCAGCAGTTCGTGCACGCGCGCGGCGAATTCTGGTTCGGGCAGGCCCTCGCGTTGCGCGCGCTGTGGCGTGATGTCGGTGAGCAGACAGGCATCCGGGTGCGGCAGCACATCGATCGCGGGTTGGCAGAAAAACACCTGCGGCGCCTCGATTAGTTCCAGCGCGAGGTCGGTGCGCACGCCGGCGAATTGCAGCGGGCGATCGCGCGCGGGATCGGCGCCGCTGGTTTCGTAGTCGTGCCAGTAGAAGCTTTCGCTGCTCATCGGGGTTTCAATTCAGCATGCGTTGCAGCCATTGCCAGAGTCGCGCGTCGGCGTAGGCCGCGTCCCACGCATTGTGGTTGGCCTCGGGCAGTTCGCGATAGTGCACCGGCGCGCCGGCATCGCGCAGCGCCGCCGCCATGCGCCGCGACTGCTCGACCGGGATCACGTCGTCGCGCGCGCCGTGCACGATCCAACTGGGAATGTGCGCCAGTCGCCGTGCGGCCTCGCGCCAGGGATCGGCACAGCCGTCCATGGCGGCGACACGCAGATCGGGGCTGCCCACGCGCGCGGTCAAGCCGGCGCAGATCGGAATCAGCGCGCGATAGCGTGCTGGCTGCAGCAGCGCCAGTTCCCATACGCCATAGCCGCCGCGCGACAGGCCACTCAGCGCGACGCGCGTGCCATCGCCACCACGGTGCGCGCAGGCGTCCTCGAGCGCCGCCAGCGCGCGCCTGGCATGCACGCCTTGCCAGCTTGCGCCCGGCGGTAGTTGCGGAAACACCGCCAGCAGCGGCAATGGCACCACGCCGCGCAGCAACGCCGGCCCCAGGCCCACGCGCGTTTGCGCGATGTTGTCCATGCCGCGCTCGCCGGAGCCGTGCAGAAACAGCAGCACCGGCCGCAGCGTGCCGCCCTGCGTCGGCACGTGGATGCGGTAGCGCACCAGTTCTCCGTCATGCACCAGGCTGCGCTCCACGAATTCGGAATGCGCGGTGCGCTCGACCACGGACATGCACAGGCTCCCATGCGGTGACGTTTCACCCTGGCGCGCATGGTGCCATTGGTCAGGCCGCGCCGCGCGCTTTGTTAGACTGCCGTTTTCAGGCCGGGCCATGCGTGTGCACGAGGACAATTTGATCTGGATCGATCTGGAAATGACCGGTCTGGATACCACCCGCGACAGCATCATCGAGATCGCCACCGTGGTCACCGATGCCGAGTTGCGCGTGCTGGCCGAAGGCCCGGTGCTGGCCATCCACCACGACGAATCGCGCCTGCTGGCGATGGACGACTGGAACCGCAACCAGCATCGCAAATCCGGACTGTGGCAGCGCGTGCTCGAGAGCCGCGACGATGTCACCGCCACCGAGATCGCCACGCTGGATTTTCTGGCGGCGTGGGTGCCGCCCGGCAAGTCGCCGATGTGTGGCAATTCCATTTGTCAGGACCGGCGCTTTTTGGCGCGCGAGATGCCCGCGCTGGAGCGCTTTTTCCACTACCGCAATCTCGATGTGTCCACGCTCAAGGAGCTGGCGCGGCGCTGGGCGCCGGAATTGCTCAAGGGCGTGGCCAAGGAATCCGCGCACACTGCGCTCAGCGACATCCACGATTCGATCCGCGAGCTGCGCCATTACCGCGGCGCGATGGGCGCCTTTGCCGCCCGCTCCGTCCACGAAGGTGCCAACCCATGAGCCTGCTGCAGGTTCCGGTGTCCTATGGCGAGCTGCTGGACAAGCTCACGATTCTCGAGATCAAGTCCGAGCGCATGCACGACGCCGCCAAGCTGGTCAACGTGCGCGACGAACGCGCGCTGCTCGAACAAATCTGGCAGGCGCACCCCGCGGCGCGTAGCGACATCAGCGCAGAGCGCGCCGCGCTCAAGCAGGTCAACGCGGCGTTGTGGGACATCGAGGACCATATCCGCCTCAAGGAAAAGGCGCAGTCCTTCGACGCCGAATTCATCGCGCTGGCGCGCGCCGTGTATTTTCGCAACGACGAGCGCGCCGCGATCAAACGCGCGATCAATCACAAACTGGGTTCGCGTCTCGTTGAAGAGAAGTCGTACCAGGACTATCGAGCGGGCTGATTGCGCGCCGCGCAGTCTCAGGAGCGCAGCAAGCCGTGGCGGTGCGCCTGATCCAGCGCTTCAAGGCGCTCGATCACATCGTCGATATGGATCAGGTCCATCACCCCGGGGCGTTCGATCTTGGTGCCCCATGGCAGATCCTCGACCGCGCGGCCCATGAACTTGTGCGCGGCGGCGGCATAGCGATTTACGCACCAGCGGCGGTCGCTGTACGGGCCGGAGCGCGCCGGGTTGCTGGCCGCGTGCAGGCCGATGATCGGAGTGCCCACCGCGTTGGCCATGTGCATGGGGCCGGCATCGGGGGTCAGCAATGCGGCGGCGCGCTGATACAGGGCCAGCGCGCGCTTCAGCGTGTCGCGGCCGATCAGATCGGCCGGCGTGCTGCGCATGTGCGCGCGGATGGCATCGCCGAGGTGACGTTCGAGTTTGCTCGGCCCACCGGTCAGCGCGACGCGCCAGCCCAAGGCCTGCTGCGCGTGATCGGCGACGGCGGCGTAACCGGCGGCGAACCAGTTGCGCACGCTGTGGCTGGAGGTGGCGTTGATCAGCAGCCACGGCGCATCGCCGGGGAGCTGATCGGCGGCCCAGGCCGCGGCCTCGACCGGGATCGGCAAGTCCCAGCGTACCGAGGTCTGTTGCAAGCCCAGCGGTTCGGCGAAGCTGCCGATGGCATCGAGCACATGCTCACCGCTGCGCGCGGGAATGCGCTCGTTGACGGTCAGGCCATGCAAGTCCTTGGCGCGCGCATGGTCATAGCCGATGCGCCGCCGCGCATGCACGCCGAGGCTGAGCACATTGGCGCGCAGCGCGACTTGCATGTGCAGCAGTACATCGAAACGGCGGCCTTCCAGCGCCAGACGCACGGTGCGCAGGCCTTCCAGACCGAGGCTCTTGTCGAACACTACGAACTCGGTATCGGGCAAATCACCCACCAGCTTGTATTCGAGCTTGCCCACGATCCAGGTCAGGCGCGCTTGCGGAAAACCGCTGCGCAGCGTGTGGATCAGCGGCACCACGTGGGTGACATCGCCCAGCGCCGAGGTGCGCAGCAGGCAGATCGAGGCGGGCGGGGGTGCGGCGGTCATCAGGCTTTGACTAGACTCTTGCGCAGGCCGCAGCCTTTGCAGGATGAAAGTGGAGACAACACCCCGGCAGGCACAGATGCGCACAGAGGCGAACAACGCGATTGTGTTCGACCCCGCACGTGTTCCACAAGTCGACGCGCGCTGGTTCGATGCGGCGTGGTGGCAGGCACAGGGCAGGCTGCGCACGCGCGGCGGCGGGCGCGGTGGCGTGGGCTTCATCGACAGTCCGGCGGGGGCGCTGGTGCTGCGCCATTTCCGTCGCGGCGGGTTGTTGGCGCGCGTGCGTGGCGATCGCTATCTGTGGCTGGGCACGGCGCGCTCGCGCGGTTTCCGCGAGTTCGCGCTGCTGCAGTGGATGCGCGCGCGCGGCCTGCCGGTGCCGGAGCCACTGGCGGCGCGTTGCGTGCGCACCGGCTGGTTCAGCGCGCGTGCCGATCTGCTCAGTGCCGAGTTGCCCGCGGCGCAGACGCTGGCCGAACGCCTGCGTGCCGGCGCGCTGAGCGCCGCGGATTGCGCCACGGTGGGTGTGCTGCTGGCGCGATTCCACCAAGCCGGCGTGTACCATGCCGACTTGAACGCCCACAACATTCTCTGGTCTGGCGCGAACCTGTATCTGATCGATTTCGACCGTGGCCGCGTGCGCAAGACGACGTCACCTTGGCAGCGCGCCAACTTAGAACGTTTGCAGCGTTCGCTGCTGAAGGTGGCGCCGGATTTCGCGGCCGACCGCGAACGCTTCGCGCGTGAATGCTGGCAACCGTTGCTGCGTGGCTACGACGCGGCGATGCAGCGTTCGACCGGGGCGCAGAAGCCATGAGCTGGACGTTGCACGCGCTGGGCACCGGCGCGGCGCAAGCTCACGCGCTGGGCAGTTCCGCCGCGGTGATCGAACACGAAGCACAGCCGTTGCTGCTGATCGACTGCGGGCCGGACACACTGGCGCGCTATCTCGATGCCTACGGCGCACCACCGCCCGCGGTGTACCTGACGCATCTGCACATGGATCATGTCGGCGGGCTGGAAGCGCTGTTCTACCAGCTGTGGTTCGACAGCGCGTGGCGCGGACGCACGCTGTTGTTTCTGCACGCCGCGCTGGTGCCGCTGCTGCAGGCGCGGCTGGCCGATTACCCGCGCCTGCTGGCCGAGGGCGGCGCGCAGTTCTGGGATGCATTCCGCCTGCTGCCGTGCAGTCGCGGCTTCTGGCTGCAAGGCCTGTGGTTTGATGTGTTCGCCACGCGTCACCATCGCCCGCACACCGCGTTCGGATTGGCATTGCGCGGCAGTTGCGTGTGGACTGGCGATACGCGACCGATCCCAGAAATGCTGGCCGAGTATGCCGCGCAGGGCGAGCGCGTATTCCACGATTGCGGTTTGCGCGGCAACCCCTCGCACACCGGGTTGGATGATCTGGCGCGCGAATACCCGGCCAAGCTGCGCGCGCGGTTCACGCTGTATCACCAAACCAGCGCCGAGGATGCTGCAGCGCTGCGCGCAGCGGGCTACGCGGTGCTGAACCCTGGCCAGCGCGTGGCGCTGCCTGAGCCCGAGCCGCTGCGCGACGAGGCGGGCTGAGCAGCGCTCAATCCGCGCCGCCGTCGGCGAAATCCCGGAAGAAATACGCGTACAGGATCAGATACGCGCCCTGGAAAATCGCCGTCAGCACGAACGGCGCGGTGAGCATGCCGGCGTGAAGCAGCAGACCGGCGACCAGCGGACCAATGGCGCGCGGGATCTGGATCGACACATTCTGCAGGCTGGAGGCGAGGCCGCGGCGATGATCGCGCGTCAGGCCGGCGACCAGCGCCTGGCGCACGCCGGCGGTGCCCTGATTCATCCCCGCGCGCAAGGCGTAAAAACCGGCCGCAAGAATGAACCACGGCGAGAACGGGATCGCCAGCAGCAGCAGCAGACCGGCCAGGCGCATCCACACCACGGAGCGAATCAGTCCGTGTTGCCGCGCCAGCCTCCCGGCCAGCACCGAGCTCAGCGCACCCAGCGCGAAGCTGGCGGCGATGGCCGGGCCAATGCTGCCCGGTCCCTGCGCGAACTTCAGCAGAAACCAGTACGCGATCAGCGGGCCGATCATGCCGATGCCCAGCCCGTTGAGGCTGTTGACCAGCACCAGTTTGAGCAGGAGCCGATTCTCGGCGTGTTGTTCGCTGCGTTCGGCGCGTTCCGCGCGCGAGCCGGCCGCGGCCGCGGTGTGTTGCGCGCGCTCCGGCTCGCTTGCGCCGAATAGCAGCAGCAGACTGACCAGCGAGCCCAGCAGCGACAGTCCGAACAGCCAGCGATAGGGCGCGGCGCCAGCGTGCGGGGCGAACCAGCCGATCGCTCCGGCAGCGAGCGCGCCCAGCGCCATGCCGCTGAAGCCCAGCGCGGTATTCCAACTGTACACGCGTCCACGTTGCGGAGCTGGCAGCAGCAGTGCCAACCACGCCTGTTCGATGGGCCCGAACGGACCGGCGCTGCCATTGGCGCCGCGACCAAAGCCGCCCATGACTGCAGCCAGCACCAGCCACGCCGGGCGCGTGCTGAAAATCGCCAGCAGCGCCGCACCGATCTGCAGCAGTTCGTACACCAGCAAAAAACGGCGGCGTCCGCCGATGCGATCGCTCAGCGGCCCCACCAACAGGGTCAGCACCGCGCCGATCAGCAGCGCCGCCGACAAGGTGGCGCCGATGCCCGCCGCGTGCCAGCCCAGCGCGTGCAGGTACAGCGCGAATGCGGCCACCATGGCGCCCTGGCCAAGGCTGCGCGCGGCGCGAATCGCCATCAGCCGGATCACGCCAGCGGGCAGGACGATCGGCGCTTCAATGGCGGTGTCGTGGGTTTCTGGGCTGGGCATCAGGGCAATAGAACACAGCGCGTGGGGCAGGTTCCGCGTGCGCCTGAGCGCGTACAACCCTGCGTCAGCCCGCGGGCGGCGCTGGTGCTGAAGGGGGGCGAGCGAGGGTGGTGGCCCCTGCCAGCCACACTCCGGCACCCGCATCATCCGCTACCGTTGCTCCCTTCCGGGCCTGGCGGGATTTGCAGACTAGCGTCGCGGAGGGACCGACAGGGGCCACCGTGAACTGGGTTGTCGCTGGCGACGCGGTGTTCATTGCTGTGAACCAACCGCATCGCAGGACAAAAGTTTCAAACACTCAAACTTGGCGGAGAGGGAGGGATTCGAACCCTCGATACGGCTTTTGACCGTATACACACTTTCCAGGCGTGCTCCTTCAACCGCTCGGACACCTCTCCGGGTTTGTATTTGCCGCCGCGCGCGAGCAGGCCGCCACGGCAAGCGCGCAAGCATAGCGAGTGCATGGGGTTGCGTTCAAGCCTGTCATGCTGCGTCATTGCGCACTTGGGGCCGGCGGCGACGCTTGGCACAATAGGCGCTCGCTTTCGGATGCGCCTCATGTCCTATCAAGTGCTGGCACGAAAATGGCGGCCGCGCCGGTTCAGCGAGCTGGTCGGTCAGGAGCACGTGGTGCGTGCGCTCAGCCACGCGCTGGAAAGCGGGCGCATGCATCACGCCTATTTGTTCACCGGCACGCGCGGCGTGGGCAAGACCACCATCGCGCGCATTTTGGCCAAGTCGCTCAACTGCGAGCGCGGCACCAGTGCCGAGCCCTGCGGCGAGTGCGTGGTGTGCCAGGCGGTGGATGCCGGGCGCTTCGTCGATCTGCTGGAAATCGACGCCGCCTCCAACACCGGCGTGGATGATGTGCGCGAGGTGATCGAGAACGCGCAGTACGCGCCCACGCGCGGACGCTACAAGGTGTATCTCATCGACGAGGTGCACATGCTCTCCAAGAACGCCTTCAACGCGCTGCTGAAGACCCTGGAGGAACCGCCGCCGCACGCGCTGTTCCTGTTGGCCACCACCGATCCGCAAAAGCTGCCGGTGACGGTGCTGTCGCGCTGCCTCAAGTTCAACCTCAAGCGCCTGCTGCCCGAGCAGATCCAGGGCCAGATGCAGCACATCCTCGACGCCGAGGGCATTGTCTGCGAGGCCGATGCACTGGCGGTATTGGCGCGCGCCGCCGATGGCTCGCTGCGCGACGGACTGTCGCTGCTCGATCAGGCCATCGCCTATGGCGGCGGCGCGGTGCGCGCGGCGGATGTGCGCGCCATGCTCGGCAGTCTCGACAGCGCCGAGGTGCTCGGTCTGGCGCGGGCGCTGGCACAGGGCGATGGCGCGGCGCTGCTGGCCGAGGCGCAGCGCATCGTCGCCTTCGCGCCGGACTTCGGCAAGGTGCTGGATGATCTGGCCGCGCTGTGGCATCGCGTACAGTTGCGTCAGTTGGTGCCGGGCTACGCGGCGGTGGACGAGGCCGACGGCGTGGCGCTGGATGCGCTGGCCGCGCGTCTGAGCGCCGAGGAAGTGCAGCTTGATTACCAGCTCGCGCTCAGCGGTCGCCGTGATTTGCCGCTGGCGCCGGACGAGGCCATGGGCTTCGAGATGGCGCTGTTGCGCATGCTCGCGTTCCGGCCGCAGCGCGAGGACGACGGCGCGCGCGCGGCGTTGCCGCCCGCCGCGCGGCCTGCGCCTCTGGCCGCGCCGGCCATCGCCGATGCGCCCGCCGACCCTGCGCCCGCACCGCGCGCCGGCGCGACGCGCAGCGCTGGCATTGACCCGGCCAGCACGGGCCTGCCCGATTGGGCGGAACTGATCGAGCGCGCCGAACTGCGCGGCCCGCTGGGCGAGATGGCGCGGCGTGCCGCGCTGCAGTCGTGCGACGGACACACGCTGGTGCTGGCCATGGCGCATCATGATCTGGTACTGGCCAGTCCAGCCATGCTGACCCAGCTTGAAAGCAAACTCGAAGCGGCACTGGGCGAGCGCCCGCGCCTGCGCTGCGTCGGCGTCGATCAACCCGACTCGCCGGCCGCGCGCGCCGCCGCGCTGCGCGGCAGCGAACAAACCGCCGCGATCAGCGCGCTGCAGGCCGATCCGGTGATCGTTGAATTGCAGCAGACCCTCGGCGCGCGCCTGGTGCCCGAGAGCATCCGACCCGTGGAGCAGGACCGATGATGAAAGCCCAGATCGCGCAACTCATGCAGCAGGCGCAGCGCATGCAGGAAGAAATGCAGCGCGCGCAGGAAGAACTGGCTAGGCTCGAGGTCACCGGCAGCGCCGGCGGTGGCCTGGTCAGCGTGGTCATGAGCGGGCGCCACGAAACGCGCCGCGTCAACGTCGATCGCAAGCTGCTCGCCGACGACCCGGAGATGGCCGAGGATCTGATCGCCGCGGCGGTCAACGACGCCATCAACAAGGTCGCCGAACTCAGCCAGCAGCGCCTGGGCGGATTGACGCAAGGCCTGAGCCTGCCGCCCGGCATGAAGCTGCCGTTCTGAGCGCGGCCATGTCTACCCAGCGCTTGATGGGCGGGTTGCGATGAGCACCGCCTCGCCGCTGCTGAGCGAACTGCTCGACGCGTTGCGCTGCCTGCCCGGCGTCGGTGCACGCAGCGCGCAGCGCATGGCTTATCACCTGCTGGAGCGCGACCGCAAAGGCGGCGAGCGCCTCGCCGTCGCGTTGCAGGCCGCCATGCAGCGCATCGGCAACTGCAGCGACTGCCGCAGCTTCAGCGAGAGCGAGCGCTGCGCCTTGTGCGCCGGCAGCACGCGCGAGCGCGGGCAATTGTGCGTGGTCGAGACACCAGCCGATCTGGCCGCGATCGAGCAGGCCACCGGCTATCGCGGCTTGTACTTCGTGCTGCTGGGCCGGCTTTCGCCGCTGGACGGACTTGGCCCCGAGGAACTGGGCCTGCCGCTGCTGCGGCGGCGTCTGGCGCAAGGCGAGGTGCAAGAACTCATCCTCGCCACCAATCCCACCGTCGAGGGCGAGGCCACCGCGCATTATCTGGCCGAGATCGCGCAGGCCGCCGGCGTGCGCGTCAGCCGCCTCGCCCACGGCGTGCCACTGGGCGGCGAGCTGGAATACATCGATCGCGGTACGCTGGCGCACGCCTTCGGCAGGCGCCTTCCCCTGAGCTGAGCACACGCATGAGCGAAACCCTGTTCACCAAGATCATCCGCCGCGAGATCCCCGCCGACATCGTCTACGAGGACGCCGAGGTGCTGGCTTTCCGCGACATGAATCCGCAGGCGCCGGTGCACGTGTTGTTCGTCCCCAAGCGCGCCATCAGCACGCTCGATGCCGCGCGCGGCGAGGACGCGCTGCTGCTCGGCAAGCTCACCCTGGCCGCAGCAGCTTATGCGCGCGCGCAGGGATTCTCGGAGCACGGCTACCGCTGCGTGATCAACTGCAACGCCGACGGCGGCCAGACCGTGTATCACCTGCATCTGCATCTGCTGGCCGGGCGCAGCATGCACTGGCCGCCGGGTTGAACGTGGCCATGCCCATGGCGCGCCGCGCATGAATCCCCTGTCGGCTGGCAAGCCCGATGGCAAGCTCGCGGCGTCGGCCACGCCACCCGCCGAGTGGGTGCGCACCTTGGCCGCGCCGCTGCACCGGCAGCGCTGGTGGTGTTTTGTTTTCGCCGCGTTGCTGCTGGTCTTGGCCGTATTCAAACTATGGCATGGCAATTGGCTGGACGCCTTGGTGGCACTGACGGGCGCGCTGTCGGCGTGGTTCCTGTATCGCGCGGCCTCGGTGCTCAGCGCAGCGCACACCAGCATGCTCGCGGCCGATGCGCAGGCTGGTTTCGCCGCGCTGGCGCGCTACTTCATGCTGGCGGCGATCACCAGTGCGCTGGGTTTGTTGTTGCTGGTCGTGACCGTGTTCGCGGCCGTTGCGCAGGTCGACCATGGTCTCTGAACCCGCAGCGATCGCCGATGCCGCGCCCGCGCCGCTGACCGCCCGCGATGCCGCCGTGTTCGCGGCCAGCATCGCGCCGCTGGCTCGTGCGACGTGGTGGATGCGCGCCTGCGGTGTGCTCAACGGCGTGCTGGCCGTGCTGCTGGCCATCACCATCATCGGGTTGCCGTTCGCCGGCGCCCTGGGCTGGGTGGCGTTTCTGGAGTTTCGTGCCGCGTCGCGGCTGGATGCCGTGCGCCAGCGTCCAGCGGCGCCCGATAGCCTCGGCCGGGCCACCGCGGCGGTCAACGATATCGCCATGCATTACATCATCCAGGCGGTGACCACGCTGGTCATGGTGCTGTTGTTCCTGCTGCTGCTGAGCCTGATCGCGCCGCTGCTGGGACATGGTTCTTCGATCGATGATTTGTTGAGCGGCGGCTGATCGATCGCGCCAGCCACACGATTTCCCGGTTACCCGTCTACTGGCTGTGCGCAAATCGGGCGAGCGCTAGAGAATTGGCAAGTCAGCATGCCGGCTTCGCTGTCTGTCTGGCAGGTTTGAGGCCGCAGTGCTCGCGGGCGCAGCGTCGGTGCGCGCCGGCGCACATGATCCGCGAGCCATGGCGGATCATGCGCGAGCGGCCTGTCACATCGCTTCCAGCAGCATGGCGAAGCCCATGCCGGTGCCGATGCACATGGTGACCATGCCGCGCTTCTTGCCGGTGCGGCGCAGGCCGTGCACCACGGTGGCGGTGAGCTTGGCGCCGGTGGCGCCCAACGGGTGGCCCAGCGCGATGGCGCCGCCCAGTGGATTGACCTTGGCCGGATCCAGGCCAAGATCGCGGATCACCGCCAGCGACTGCGCCGCGAACGCTTCATTGAGCTCGATCCAGTCCAGATCCTCGTGCCTGATGCCGGCCTGACGCAGCGCGCGCGGCACCGCTTCCTTGGGACCGATGCCCATGATCTCCGGCGGCACGCCGGCCACGGCGCTGGTGACGTAACGCGCCAGCGGGGTGAGGCCGAATTCCTTGATGGCCTTTTCGCTGGCCAGCAGCACCGCACCGGCGCCGTCGGACATCTGCGAGCTGTTGCCGGCGGTGACGCCGCCACCCATGCGGAACACCGCGCGCAATTTGCCCAGCGCCTCGATGCTGGTTTCGCGGCGCGGGCCTTCGTCGGTATCGATCAGGCGCGTATCGGAGTGGATGCCGCCGCTGGCCAGGTCGGGATAGTGGTCATCCAATGCGTAGGGCGCGATCTCGTCCTTGAAGTGGCCCGCGGCGATGGCGGCCAGCGCGCGCTGATGGCTTTGCAAGGCGAAGGCGTCCTGGTCCTCGCGGCTGACCTTCCAGCGCGTCGCCACGTTCTCGGCGGTGATGCCCATGCCGTAGGCGATGGCCACGTTCTCGTCCTTGAACACGATCGGGTTGATGGCGGGCTTGAAGCCCATCATCGGCACCATGCTCATGCTTTCGGTACCGCCGGCCAGCATCAGGTCGGCCTCGCCGACGCGGATGCGATCGGCGGCGATGGCCACGGCCTGCGCGCCGGACGAGCAGAAGCGGTTGACGGTCATGCCCGGAATGCCCTCGGGCAGGCCGGCCAGCAGCACGCCGATGCGCGCCACGTTCATGCCCTGCTCGGCCTCGGGCATGGCGCAGCCGATCACGGCATCGCCGATGCGCTGCACATCGACGCCCGGCGCCCTGGCCAGCGCCGCGCGCAACACGTGCGCCAGCAGATCATCCGGGCGGGTGTTGCGAAACACGCCGCGCGGGGCCTTGCCCACCGGCGTGCGCACGGCGGCAACGATGTAGGCGTCCTGGATTTGCTTGCTCATGGTTGATCTCCCAAGTTGGAGGAAATGGTGGGGAGTCGGAAGTCGGAAGTCGGAAGTCGGGAGTTGGTAGAGCGCTGGCCTTTCACTTCCTACTCTCCACTCCCCACTACCGCGCTCAATTCCTCAGCGGCTTGCCGGTAGTCAGCGTGTGCTGGATGCGTTCCTGGGTCTTGGGCATTTGCGCCAGCGCGACGAAGTGCTTGCGCTCCAGCTTCAGCAGCCAATTTTCGTCGACGCTGGAACCGCGCTCGATGGCGCCGCCGCACAAGGTGTCGGCGATGCGGCTGGCGATCTCGTAGTCGTGCTGCGAGATGAAACGGCCTTCGAGCATGTTGACCAGCAGCATCTTCAGGCTGGCGGTGCCGACATCGCCGGCCACGATCACCGCGCGCGCGGGCAGCGCCGGGTGCCAGCCCGATTCGGCCAGCGCGGCGGCGGTGCGCAGCGCCACGTGCAGTACCTCGAAGGCGTTGAACACCACCACATCGCTGTCGCGCAGCAGACCCATTTGCCTGGCCTCCAGCGCCGAGCCGGCGACCTTGGCCATGGCCACCGTCTCGAAGTAGCGCTTGACGAAATCGAAACTGTCGCCGCCCGCGGCTTGTTGCGCGCAGCGCACGGCGATTTCCTTGAGGCCACCGCCGGCCGGCAGCAGGCCCACGCCGGCTTCGACCAAACCGATGTAGCTTTCCAGCGCGGCCACGGTGCGCGCGCTGTGCATCTGGAACTCGCAGCCGCCGCCCAGCGCCAACCCGCGCACCGCCGCCACCACCGGCACCAGCGCGTATTTGATGCGCATGCTGGTGGCCTGGAAGTTGGCGATCATCGCCTCGAACCGATCGACCTTGCCGGCCTGCAGCAGTCCCAGCGCGCCCTTGAGATCGGCGCCGGCCGAGAACGGTTCACTGTTCTGCCACAGCACCAGCGCCTTCAGCTCGCGCTCGGCGCGGGTGATGGCTTCCTGCATGCCATCGAGCACGGCGTCGTTGACCGTGTGCATCTTGGTCTTGAACGAGACGATGCCGAGATCGTCGCCCAGCGTCCACAGGCGCACGCCGGCGTTTTCCCATAATGTGGTGCCCTGATTGAAGCGCTCGCCAAGCAGCGCGTCGGGATAAATCTGGCGCTGGTACACCGGATGCGTGGAGCGCGGCAGATGTTTGCCACTCTTGGGCGCGAACGAGCCATCGCTGCCATGCACGCCGTTGCGGCCATCGCTGACCCACGCCGGCAGCGACGCCTTGCTCATGGCCTTGCCGGCGGCAATGTCCTCCGCGATCCACTTGGCGATCTGTTGCCAGCCCGCGGCCTGCCAGGTCTCGAACGGACCCAGCTTCCAGCCGTAGCCCCAGCGGATGGCGAAGTCGACATCGCGCGCGGTCTCGGCGATGTCGGCGAGGTGGTACGCGGTGTAGTGGAACAGATCGCGGAATACCGCCCACAGGAATTGCGCCTGCACGTCGCTGCTGGCGCGCAGCTTGGCGAATTTCTCGGCTGGATCCTTGATGGCGAGGATCGCGGCGAGTTCGTCCGAGGGTTTTTGCCGTGAGGGACGGTAGTCCATTTTGGCCAAATCCAGCACCACGATGTCCTTGCCGGCCTTGCGATAAAAACCGGCGCCGGTTTTTTGCCCCAACGCGCCTTGCGCGATCAGCGCATCCAGCCACGCCGGTGCCTTGAAGTAGCTGTGCCAGGGATCATCGGGCAGGGTGTCGGCCATGGTCTTGATCACATGCGCCATGGTGTCCAGGCCCACCACGTCGGCGGTGCGATAGGTCGCGCTCTTGGGGCGACCGATGGCCGGTCCGGTCAGCGCATCGACGGTATCGAAACCCAGACCGAATTTTTCGGTGTGGTGCATGGTGGCCAGGATCGAGAACACGCCGATGCGGTTGCCGATGAAATTGGGCGTGTCCTTGGCGCGCACCACGCCCTTGCCCAGCGCGGTGACCAGGAAACCCTCCAGCGCATCGACCACGGCCGCGTCGGTGGCGCGCTGCGGGATCAGCTCGACCAGATGCATGTAGCGCGGCGGGTTGAAGAAGTGCACGCCGCAGAAGCGCGCGCGCAGCGTTTCCGGCAGCGCCTCGGCCAGCGTGTTGATCGACAGACCCGAGGTGTTGCTGGCGACGATGGCATGCGCGGGCAGGGCCGCGGCGATCTTGTGATACAGATCGAGCTTCCAGTCCATGCGCTCGGCGATCGCCTCGATGACCAGATCGCAGTCGCCAAGCTGTGCCAGGTGCTCGTCGTAATCGGCTGGCACAATACCCGTGGCGCGCGATTTCTCGGCCAGCGGCGCCGGCGAGAGCTTGCCCAGATTCTGGATGGCCTTGACCGCGATGCCGTTCTTCGGATCTTGCTTGGCGGCGAGATCGAACAGCACGACCTCGATGCTGGCGTTGGCGAGATGCGCGGCGATTTGCGCACCCATCACGCCGGCGCCCAAAACCGCGGCCTTGCGAATGCGGAGGGGAGTGGGATTCATGGGGACGACTCCTGGGCTTTTGAAAAGTCTTTGACTGCGCGCGCGCGCGGCGGCATTTGGCGACGCGCGGTGCAGACCGCACGCCGCGCGGTACGCCGCTCAGGGCGCGCGCAGGCCGGCTGCGGCGAAGCGCAGCAAATGCTCGATGGTGTACTCGCGGTGCGCGGTCTCGCTGGTGCCGGCACGGCGCTTGATCAGGCCGAAATCGGCCATGGTGTAGGTGAGCGCGCCGGCGACGAGATCCAGACGCCAGTACAACTCATCCTTGGTCAGTCCCGGCAGCTTGCGATGGAACACCACCGCGAACTCGCGCAGCACGTGGCCGTAGTTGTCGGAGAGGAAACGGCGCAGGCGCTCGTCGTGTTCGGCGTAGGCACGCGCCAGCATGCGCATGAACGCGGCGCCGCCGCGGCGGTCCAGCGCCAGTTCCAGCGCCGGGCGGATGAACGCATCCAGCGCGTCCTCCAGGGTGGCATCGGGCTTGCTCTCGACCTTGGCCAGGGCGGCGTGGCGCCGCGCGTTGAGCGCATCGAGGCGGCGCCGGAACACGGCCTCGATGAGATTGTCCTTGGAGCCAAAGTGGTAATTGACCGCGGCCAGATTGACGTTGGCCGCCGTGGTCACCTGGCGCAACGACGCGCCGGCGAAGCCATGCTGCGCGAACAGCGCCTCGGCGGCGCCCAGAATGCGTTGCTTGGTGGAAAACTGCGAAGCGCTCAAGCCGACCTCTGAATCAAACGAACGTTTGAAGGATAGGCGCGCCGCGGCGGCGGGGTCAATCGATGCGCATAAGGCGTTCAGGGCGCGCTCGGGCGCGCCGCTGAAATACGCCATGGGACTTGCCCCAAAGCTCGAAAAAGTCAACAATTTGTGACTTAAGCCCCTAACCGGGGTGGAATTTCCGGCTAATTTCGGCGCAGCGTGGCTGACGCCGCCCTACACTTATCCATCGAGGTCGCTACATGGCGCTGGAGCGCACGTTGTCCATCATCAAGCCCGATGCCGTCGCCAGGAACGTCATCGGCGCCATCTACCAGCGCTTCGAGCAGGCCGGTCTGCGCGTGATTGCCGCGCGCATGCGCCAATTGTCGCGCGCCGAGGCCGAGGGCTTTTACGCGGTGCATCGCGAGCGTCCGTTCTTCAAGGCGCTGGTCGAGTTCATGATTTCCGGTCCGGTGATGATCCAGGTGCTGGAAGGCGAGAGTGCGGTGCAGAAACACCGCGATCTCATGGGCGCTACCGATCCGAAGAAGGCCGCGCCGGGCACCATCCGCGCCGATTTCGCCGACAGCATCGACGCCAACGCCGTGCACGGTTCCGATGCCGCGGCGACCGCGGCGGTCGAGATCGCGTATTTCTTCGCCGGCGCGGACTTGTGTGCGCGCGCATGATGCCCTGATGTGAACACGGCGCGCGTCAATCTGCTGGGTTGCGATCGCAACGGGCTGCGCGGGTATTTCGCGCAGATCGGCGAGAAACCCTTTCGCGCCGATCAGGTGATGAAGTGGATCTACCACCAGCGCATCACCGACTTCACCCAGATGACCGACCTCGGTCGCGGCCTGCGCGACAAGCTGCTGGATGTGGCCGAAGTGACGCCGCCGACCGCGCTGCTCGATCAGCACGGCAGCGACGGCACGCGCAAATGGTTGCTGGGCACCGACAGCAGCAACGCGATCGAGACGGTGTACATCCCCGAGCCCACGCGCGGCACGCTGTGCGTGTCCTCGCAAGTGGGCTGCGGACTCAATTGCAGCTTCTGCTCGACCGCGACGCAGGGCTTCAATCGCAACCTGGACGCCAGCGAGATCATCGGTCAGGTGTGGGTGGCCGCCGCCGCGCTGGGCAACGTGCCGCACCAGCAGCGCCGCATCACCAACGTGGTGATGATGGGCATGGGCGAGCCGCTGCTGAACTTCGACAACGTGGTGCGCGCCATGGACGTGATGCGCGACGACCTCGGCTTTGGGCTGGCCAGCAAGCGCGTCACGCTGTCCACCGCCGGGCTGGTGCCGATGATCGATCGCCTTGGCGAGGTCAGCGATGTCAGCCTCGCGGTGTCGCTGCACGCGCCCAACGATGAGTTGCGCACCGAACTGGTGCCGCTCAATCGCAAGTATCCGATTGCCGAGCTGCTCGACGCCTGCGCGCGTTATGCCGCGCGCAAGCCGCGCAGCAGCATCACCTTCGAATACACCATGATGGACGGCATCAACGACCATCCCGAGCATGCGCGCCAGTTGATCAAGCTGATGCGGCGCCTGCCGGGCAAGGTCAATCTGATACCGTTCAATCCGTTTCCCGGCACGCGCTATGCGCGCTCCCGACCGGAAGTGATCGCCGCGTTCCAGACCATCCTGATGCAGGCCGGGGTGATGACCATGGTGCGGCGCACGCGCGGTGATGACATCGCCGCGGCCTGCGGACAACTGAAAGGTCAGGTGCTCGACCGCACGCGGCGTGCGGCCGAGTTTCGCAAGCGTATCGAAGAGGGCGTCACGCATGCGGCTTGAAAAATTTCTACCGGTACTGCTGGCAGCAGGGCTGCTGGTGCTGGGCGGCTGTGCCAGCAACAGCGATAACCTGCATACGAGTTCCGCGAACAAGGCATTCGATGCGGCGCAGATCCACACCCAGCTCGGCGAAGCCTACATGCAACGCGGCGACCTCAAGGGCGCGCTGGCCAAGCTGCAACTGGCGCTCAGGTATGACGACAGCTATGTGCCCGCGCACACCGTGCTGGCGGTGCTGTACGAGCGCATCGGCGAGTATGGCAACGCCGAGCACCAGTATCGCCGCGTGATTGATCTGGAGCCCAAGAACGGCTCGGCCAACAACAACCTCGGCGCGTTTTTGTGCCGCACCGGCAAGGTCGAGCAATCGCTGCAGTATTTCGCGCGCGCCGCCAAGGATCCGTTCTACCAGACGCCTTACGCGGCCTACACCAACGCCGGCGTGTGCCTGATCAAGATCAACAAGCTGGCCGAGGCCGAGAAGCAATTTCACGACGCGCTGAGCATCGATCCCAAGTTTCCCGAGGCTTTGTATCAGTCGGCGCGCGTCTGGTATCTGCAGGGCAATGCGTTCCGCGCCAGCGCGTATTTGCAGCGTCTGGAATCGCTGGGTCCGGCCGGTCCGGACACGCTCAAGCTGGGCTACGAGATTGAAACCAGGCTGGGCGACGCGACTGCGGCGAAGTCCTATCGCCAGCGCCTGATCGAGCAGTTTCCCGACTCGCCGCAGGCCAAGAGCCTGAGCGCCGGGTCAAAGCCATGAGCCCGGCCACGAACCATCCGACGGTATTCAATGCCTCCGCGATTGTCGTCGATCCCGCCGAGGTGCTGTGTATTGGCGCCGAATTGGCGGCCGCGCGCCAGCGTCGCGGCCTGAGCCTGGCGCAGTGCGCCGAGCGCCTGTCGATGCCCAGTCAGGTGCTGCGGCGGCTGGAAGCGGGCACGCTCAGCCCGCTCGACAGCGGTGTGTTCCTGCGCGGCCATCTGCGCGCGTATGGCACTTTGCTGGACATCGACAGCGCCACGCTCGATGACTACGTGCGCCGACTTGCCCCCGAGGCGCCGCCAGCGCTGCTGGCCAGTGGGCGCATGCCCAGCAGTCGTTATGTGGTCGAGAGGTATTTGCGCGCGGCCAGTTATATCGTGCTGACCGTGGCGATCACCGCGCCCATCGTGTTGCTAGTCATGCACAGCGAAAGCACGCGCAGTGGTGCGCGCCTGCAGGCCATCGACTCCGCGCCGGTGCCGCTGGTGCCGCGTCTCGGCACGGCGCATGCGGCGCACATTCCGGGCGTGGCGGTGATTCTTCCGCCCGTTGCGGCGCAGCCGCAGTCGCGACAGCCGCTGCTGGCCACCATGACGCCGTTCATCTCCGGCGATGCTGAAACCACTATCCCCGCACCTGTGCCGGCCGTGACCGGTGCGCATACCCTGGCGCTCACGCTCAGCGCGCCGAGCTGGGTCGAGGTCACCGGCGCCGACGGCAAGCGCCTTGAATACGCGCTGCTGCAACCCGGCACCTACTCCTGGCAGGACGCCGCGCCGCTGCAGGTGCTGATCGGCAACGCCGCCGCGGCCAGCGTCACCGTCGACGGCAAGCCGTTCGCGCTCGATGACATCAGCGCCAGCAATGTCGCGCGCTTCAGCATCGGGCCGGCTCCGGGCAACGCCTGAACGCGCTTTTCGGTTATCCTCCCGGCCTTTGCGACGCGCGCTCCCTGCGCGGCGCGATGACCGGACCAAGGCATGGCACTCGACGTCTACGACGATTACGAACAAGGTGAACGCGTTCGCCAGTGGCTGGCCAACAACTGGGCCTCGATCGCCCTCGGCATTGCCCTCGGACTGGGGCTGATCTTCGGCTGGCAGTGGTGGAAATCGCACCGTGCCGGACTCGACATGGAAGCCGCGCAACAGTACGACCTGGTCACTGCCGCGATTGCCAAGGGCGACACCACGCAGGCCGACGCCGCGACCGCGGTGCTGACACGCGACTTCCCCGGCAACGTCTACGCCACGCTGGCGATGAGTCTCAAGGCCGCGCGCGAGGTCAAGGCTGGAGACTACAAGGCCGCCGCAAGCTCGCTACAATGGGCCGCCGCGCACAGCCCGGACATGCCGCTGCAAGGCCTGATGCTGGTGCGTCTGGCGCGTGTGCAACTGGCTCTGCGGCAACCTGCCGCCGCCTTGGCCACGCTGCAGAAAGTCGATGCGCATGACTATCGCAGCGAGGTCGCCATGTTGCAGGGCGACGCCCATCTGGCGCAGGGCAATCAGGCCGCCGCGCGCAGCGCCTACGAACAAGCATTGGCTGACATGAAGCCCGACGCGCCACAGCGCGGCCTGCTGCAACTCAAGCTCGACAATCTCGCCATCGCCGGGAAGTGAATTGATGAAACGTGGTCTTATCGTGTTGCTCGCCGCGACCCTCGTGGTCAGCGGCTGCGGGCTGTTCAAAAGCAAGGACAACATCCATCCACCCAAGCCGGTACCGCGGTTCGCGGCCACGCTGAGGGTCAAGCAACTGTGGAATCACGGCATCGGCGATGGCGCCGGGCGCAGTGGCGTGCGTTTACGCTCGGCGGTGTCGGCCGGCGTGGTCTATGCCGCCAGCACCAACGGCAGCCTGGCGGCGTGGAAGCTGGACAGCGGCGACACCCTGTGGTCGCATTCCAGCAGCAGCGGTTGGCATCCTTTTGGCTGGTTCAAGGGCCGCGAGCATGACCACTTCGCCGGTGGTCCCAGCGTGGCCGACGGCATGCTGTTCGTCGGCACGCAGAAAGGTGGCGTGTACGCCTTCGAGGCCAAGACCGGCAAGGAACTGTGGCGCGCGCAGGCCAGCTCCGAGGTGATCAGCGCCCCGGCCATCGCCGGTGGCAAGGTGTTCGTGCGCAGCAACGATGGCCACGTATTCGCCTTCGACGAACAGACCGGCAAGCAGTTGTGGTTGTACGACCGCGGTGATGTGCCCGCGCTCAGTCTGCGCGGCAACGGCACGCTGCTGGCGGTCAACGGCGCGGTGTTCTTCGGCAGCGACAACGGCAAGCTGGTGGCGCTGTCGCAGGCCGACGGCAGCACGCTGTGGGAAGTGCCCATCGCCGGTGGCGAGGGCCGCACCGACATCGAGCGCATCGACGACTCGGATGGCCGCCTGGTATTCGCCAACGGCAAACTTTATGTCGATGCCTATCACGGCAACGTGATGGCCGTGGACCCGGCCAACGGACGCACGCTGTGGAGCCGGCCGCTGTCCGGTTACACCGGTGTCGACGAAGGCGCCGGCAAGGTGGTCGCGGTGGACGATGCCTCCAATATCTGGGCGCTGGATGCCTCCAATGGCGGCGACCTGTGGAAGCAGGACAAGCTGGAGTGGCGCTGGTTGTCGGCACCCGCGGTGCAGATGGGCAAGTACATCGTCATCGGCGATTTGCAGGGTTACGTGTACTGGCTGGATCTGGCCAATGGCGAGCTGGTGGCGAAGGAACATCCGGCCGGTTCGGCCATCGTCGCGCGGCCGCTGATCGCCGGTGACATCGCCCTGATCGAGGGCGACGACGGCAGCATCACCGCCTATCGCGTCTCCGGCGGCTGATGTCCCCCGCCCATGCTCCCCGTCGTTGCCCTGGTCGGACGCCCTAACGTCGGCAAATCCACGCTGTTCAACGTGATGACCGGCAGCCGCGACGCCTTGGTCGCGGATCTGCCTGGGGTGACGCGCGATCGCCACTACGGCGTGTGCCGGCGTGGCGAGCGTCCGTTCGTGGTGATCGATACCGGCGGCCTCAGCGGCGTGGAAATCGACGATCTCTCGATCGCCGCCGCGCGTCAGGTACGCCTCGCCATCGCCGAGTCCGCCGCCGTCGTGTTCATGGTCGATGCGCGCGATGGCTTGATGCCGCAGGACCGCAGCATCCTCGACGAGCTGCGCCGCTGCGGCAAGCCGCTGCTGCTGGCGGTGAACAAGACCGATGGTCTTGATGTGCCGATCGCGCTGGCCGAATTCGCCGCGCTGGGCGCCAGTCATGTATTGCCGATGGCTGCGTCGCACTCGCGCGGCCTCGATGATCTGCTCGACGCGCTGACGGAATGGCTGCCGGATAGCGCTGATGCAGCGGCCGAGGAAGACCCCGATGCCATTCGCGTGGCCATGGTCGGTCGCCCCAACGTCGGCAAGTCCACGCTGGTCAATCGCCTGCTCGGCGAGGAGCGCCTGGTGGTGTCCGAGACCGCCGGCACCACGCGCGATTCGATCCGCGTGCCGCTGGAGCGCGACGGTCAACGCTACGTGCTGGTCGACACCGCCGGTGTGCGTCGCCGCGCGCGCGTCGACGACGGTCTGGAAAAGCTTTCCGTCATCAAGACCCTGGGCACGCTGGAGCAGGTCGAAGTCGCGGTGCTGCTGCTGGACGCCGGCGAGGGCATCACCGATCAGGATTTGACCTTGATCGGCCACGTGCTCGCGTCCGGGCGCGCGCTGGTGATCGCCGCCAACAAGTGGGACGGCATGGACAGCTACGCGCGCACGCAGTGCAAGAGCGGCCTGGAGCGCCGCCTCGATTTCGTGCCCTGGGCGCAAGTGGTGTTCATCTCCGGGCTGCACGGGTCGGGCCTGCGCGAACTGATGCGCGCGGTGCGTCGCGCGCATGCCTCGGCCACCACCGAGCTGGTCGCGTCGTCGCTGACGCGCACGCTGGAGCAGGCGGTCACCGCTTACCAGCCACCGCTGGTGCGCGGGCACATGCCCAAGCTGCGCTTCGCCCATCCCGGCGGCCGTGCGCCGCCGAGCATCATCATCCACGGTTCGCGCACGGCGCATCTGGCGCCGGCCTACCGCAAGTACCTGGAAAACTTTTTCCGGCGCCGCTACAAGCTGGTGGGCACGCCGGTGCGCATCGATTTTCGCGACGGCGAGAATCCTTTCGCCGGGCGCAAGAACGTGCTCACCGAGAGCCAATTGCGCAAACGCCAGCGCTTGATTCGCCACTCGCGCGGCAAGCGCTGAGCGCCGCCGCGCGTGCGGCCGGGCCTGCACCATGAGTCAGCACGACATCCTGGAAATCACCGTGCAAACCGCCGCCACACGCATGGCCGTGGGCGCCGTGCTGCTGGATATCCGCAGCGCCGCCGAGCGCGCCAGCGGCATGGCGCAGGGCGCGCAAGGCGTGGACATCGACGCACTGGATGCCTGGCTGGCGCGCGCGTCGCTCGCGCAGCCGCCGCTGCTGATCTGCGCAGTGGGACAGCGTTCGCTGCGCGCGGCGCAGGTACTGCGCGCGCGCGGCATCGCGGCGCAATCCGTCCGTGGCGGATTGCAGGCGTGGATCGCTGGCGGCTTGCCGATGGCTGCCGATGATCTCGACGCCGATGCACGCGAACGCTATGCGCGGCAACTGCGCCTGCCCGAAGTCGGCGTGCGCGGGCAGGCGCGCCTGGCCAGGGCACGCGTGGCCGTGGTGGGTGCGGGCGGTCTGGGTTCGCCGGCCGCGCTGTATCTGGCCGCGGCCGGTGTCGGCACGCTGAGTCTGATCGATGACGACGTGGTCGAGCGCTCCAACCTGCAGCGTCAGGTGCTGCACACCGACGCGCGCGTGGGCGAAGCCAAGGTGACCTCGGCGACGAGCGCGCTGCACGCGCTCAATCCGCGCACGCACATCGAAACGCATGCCGTGCGCTTGCACGCGGACAACGCCGAGCAATTGCTGGCCGGCCATGATCTGGTGATCGATGGCGCCGACAATTTCGCCGCGCGCTATGCGGTCAGCGCCGCCAGTTTGCGGCTCGGCTTGCCGATGATTTACGGCGCGGTCGAGCGCTATAGCGGACAGGTCAGCGTGTTCGATCCGCGCCGCGCCGACTCGCCTTGCTATCGCTGCCTGTTTCCGTATCCGCCCGCCGCGGGCGAAGCGCCCAGTTGCGCCGAGGCCGGCGTACTCGGCGTGCTGCCTGGCGTAATCGGTCTGCTGCAGGCCACGGAGGCGCTGAAGCTTTTGTTGAACCTCGGCGTGCCGCTGAGCGGCCGCCTGCTGCTGTTCGACGCGCTGGCCATGCGCTTCCGCGAACTGGCCCTGCCGCGCGACCCGCGGTGCCCAGGCTGCGGCGCGCAAGCACAGTCCCTGGATGCGCAGGCGTTGCAGGACCTGTGTCAAGGCTGAGGCAGGGCGCGCCGATTGCGAGCCCGTGATGCCGGCGGTTTGTGCGGCGAACCCTCACCCTTCTCCCGGCGCGGTGTTATACGAAATTGCGATCCAATATCGAGAATGATCAGGCTGTCATTCCTGCGCAAAGCCTGCCCCCAGCGAAGGCGGGGATGACGAGCCCAAACGAACTGGCTGTTCGCTCGAAGAGTCTTATCTTGTTGAACGCACATTGATAGTACAGCCGTGCTTCAGTCCGCACCTGGTGCGGCGTCATCCAGACTGATCCACAGCCGCGCCACGGCGCCGGGGCCATCGCCGCGCGCGCTCAGTGCCACGCCGCCACCGTGCGCTTCGGCGATCTGTCGCGCCAGCGCCAGACCGATGCCCGAGCCGCCCGGCTTGGTGGTGAAGAACGGAACGAACAGGTTGGTGCTGGGCGGCGGGCCGGGGCCGTTGTCGGTGATCTCGACCACGGCGCGCGCATCCTCGCGCCAGGCGCGCACACGCACTGCGGCGCGGTCGTCCGGCGCGGCCTCGGCGGCGTTGCGCAGCAGGTTGATCAGCGCCTGTTCGAGCTGGTCCGCATCGGCCCGCACCGGCAGCGTGGCAGCGGCCGCGACGCTGATGGCGGCGGACTCCATGCGCGCCAGCGTGCGCAGCAGCACGGCCAGGTCCAGCGCGCGCCGCTGCGGCGGCGGCAGCCGCGCCAGTTGGCGGTAGCCGGCGAGGAAGCGCGTCAGCGCGGCGGCGCGGCGCTCGATCAGCGCCAGACCGTCGCGCAAATCGCCAGCCCAGTCATCCGGCAGCGGTGCGCGCGCGCTCAGCGTGCTGAGTGTGCCGGCGATCGAGCGGATCGGCGCCAGCGAATTGTTGACCTCATGCCCGAGCACGCGCAGCAGGCGTTGCCAGGCCTGGCGCTCCTCGTCGCGCAGCACGCGGTCGAGGTCGTTGATCACCAGCAGGCGCCCGCCGCGGCCTTGCTGGCGCAAGCTCGCATGGCGCACCTCGAAGCGTCCGCTGCGCCCGGGGAAGCTGCGCGTGATGACGCTGCCGGAGACCTGCGCGAACAGATCCTGCACGCCGAGCTCAACATCGCTGCGCCCGAACAGATCCGGCGACTTGCCCTGCAGCAGGTGTTGTCCAGCCGGGTTGACCAGGCTCAGGCGCGCGCCGCCGTCGAACACGAACACGGCGTTGTCCAGCGCCGCCAGGGTCTTGCTGAGCAGATGCGAGGCTTCCTCGAAGCGCACGCGCTCGGCCTGCAGTCGCTGTGCCAGCGCGTTGACGTCGTAGATCACCTGACCCAGCGCGCCACCGGGCACGCCGCGCAGCGTGTAATCGCCCTCGCGCAGCGCTTCCAGCAGGCTGGCCAGCGTGGATAGCGGCCGCGTCACGCGGCGCAGGTACCAGCGCAGCAGCGCCGCGCTGGCCAGCAGCGCCGTGCCCAGCAGCAGCCAGCGTGTCAGTGGCGGCAGCGGCAGCACGATCAGGATGATCGCGATCAGCAGCAGCGGGCACAGCGTCAGTAGCACGCCGCCCAGCACGTGCCACTGGAAGCGCGTCAAGCGCGACGTGCGCGCGGGTTCATTTGCTGCCGGTGGCATCGTCGGCATCACGCAGGCCGTGTTTTTCCATGCGCCGATACAGCGCTTGACGGGTGATGCCCAGCGCATCCGCGGCGGCCTGCAGATTGTCCGCATGGCGTTCGAGCGCGCGCCGCACCAGCCAGGCCTCGCCCTGTTCCAGCGTCATGTGCTCGACGGCAGCGCCGGCGGCGGCCGCCGTGCCCAGCGCCAGCGCGGCGGCATCGACCACGCCGGCCGGGCACAACAGCGCCGCGCGCTCCATCACGTGGCGCAGCTCGCGCACATTGCCCGGCCACGCATACGCCAGCAGCGCGCGCTCGGCGTCCATGGCCAGGCGCATGTCCGTGCGCTGATGGCGTTGCGCGCTGGCGGCGAGAAAACTGCGCGCCATCGGCACGATGTCCTCGCGGCGTTCGCGCAGCGGCGGCAGATGCAGCTCGACGGTGTTGAGGCGGTACAGCAAATCCTTGCGGAAGCGCCCCGCGGCCACCGCCGCGGCCAGATCGGCATTGGTCGCCGCGATCAGGCGCACGTCCGCATGCTGCGTGCGCGAGGAACCCAGACGTTCGAACTCGCCATCCTCCAGCACGCGCAACAGCTTGGCCTGCTGCGCCGGCGGGATATTGCCCACCTCGTCGAGAAACAGCGTGCCACCGTCGGCCAGCTCGAAGCGGCCGATGCGCTCACTGCGCGCGTCGGTGTAGGCGCCGCGCACGTGGCCGAACATCTCCGACTCGAACACGCTTTCGGCGATGCCGCCCATGTTGACCTTGATGAACGCCCGCTCCGCGCGCGTCGAGCGCGCGTGCAACTGCTGCGCGATCACGCCCTTGCCGGTGCCGTTCTCGCCCAGCACCAGCACGTTGGCGTCGCTGGGCGCGATGCGCGCCAGCATGTCCAGCAGCTTGCGCATCGCCGGCGATTCGGCGACGAAGCCCGGCATGGCATCGCCGCGCAGCAGCGCGTTCTCGGCCTCCAGCCGGCGCTGACGGCGCGCGGCCTCGCCCAGCGCGATCTGCGCGCGCAGCACCGCCAGCAGACGCGCGTTGTCCCAGGGTTTCTCGATGAAATCGCTGGCACCGCGGCGCATCGCCTCGACCACCAGCGGCACGCTGCTCCATGCCGTCATCACCACGATGGGCAACTCCGGCGCCTGCTCGCGCAGCCGCGCCAGCAGGCCCAGGCCTTCCGCGCCCGAGGTCGTGTCGCGGGTGTAGTTCAGGTCGATCAGCGCGCAGGCCAGTTCGCGGCCGCGCGCGGCGTCCAGCGCCGCCTGCGCGCCCTCGGCGGCAATGCTGGCGATGCCCTCGGACTTGAGCAGCAGGCGCAACGCCGCGCGCACATCGGCCTGATCATCGGCGATCAGCACCGTGGCTTCGTGGGCGCGCGGCGGGCGTGGCGTCATGGCCGCAGTGTAACGGCGACGTCAGTCATCGCTCAGCGCCGCCACCGGCGGCGTGTGCGCCGCGCGCAGGGCGGGGGCGAGGCAGGCCAGCAAGGCGGCGCTGAGCAACAGCGCCAACGCCAGCGCGGCGACCGCCGCAGCCTGGGCATCGACGTGGGCCACGGTGCTGGTCAGCAGATGCTGCACGGTCCGGGTTGCGGCCCAGCCCAGCGCCAGGCCGAGCCCGACGCCGATGACGACCAGGCGCATCCCCTGTCGCAGCACATGCAAGATCAACCGTGTGGGGTCGGCGCCCAGCGCTCCGCGCACGCCCCATTCACAGCGCCGCGCCTGCGTGGCCACGTTGACCACGGCGTACAGCCCCAGGCTGGCCAGCAGCAGCGCAACCACGGCCAGTGCTCCCATGATCTCGGCGATCACGCGGATGGGCGCAAAGAAGTTGCGTACACGCTCGCTCAGGGGTCGCGCATGCTGCACCGCCAACTGCGGCGCCACGGCCTGCACGGCTTGGCGCATGGCAGCGGCATAAGTTGTCGGCGATCCGGATGCCGCCGCCTCGAAATGCAGCCGGTTGATCAGCGATAGCAGTAGCTTGGGAGGCACCTGCGCCATCGGCACGTACAGTGTCGGCAGGGTCGGATAGGCGAGGCCAAAGGTCTTGATGTCGCCGAGCACGCCAACCACGGTGACGGACTCATCCGGCAGGCCATAGCCGCGCAGGTCCAGCGTCACCTGTTGGCCCAACGGATCGCCGCGCAGGTGCGCACGCACGAAGGCCTTGTTGACCAACGCCACCGGCGCGCTGCCCATGTGGTCGGTGTCATCGAACACACGCCCTCGCTGCAACGCGACGCCGAGGGCCTGCAGGACATCGCCGGCAACGAATTGATAGCTGACAGCGACGGGTTTCGGGTTGTCGCTGTGCAAACGGATTTGGGTGTAAGAGCCGATCGGCGACGTGTTGAGCACGCCCACCCGCCGCACGCCGGGGATGGCACGCATGCGCGCGATCACCTGCCGGGCCAGCGTGTTCAGGGTTTGCGCATCGGGGTATAGCGACGCCGGCGGCGTGATCGTGGTGCTGATGACGTGGTCCGCGTCGATGCCCAGCTTGGCCTGCGCCAGCACTTGCTGGCTGCGCGCGAACAGCAGCGCCACCATCAGCAGCGTCATGCCCAGCGCCGCCTGCAACACCACCAGCACGCGGCTGAGCCGGCTGGCGCCCACCGTCTGCCCACTGCGCCCGCCGCCGACCAATTCGCGCACGGCTTGGCTGCTGCGCGCACGCCACAGCGCCAACAGGCTGGCGGCCAGCATCACCAGCAGCCCGACGGTCGCGCTCAGCACGAATACGCCTGGCGTCAGATGCACGCCCGGCACGAAGGCGAACCACTCGGGCCGCATCAGCGTGGCATTGGCCCAGAGCAGCGCCAGTTGCGCGATGCCCAGCGCCATCGTAATGCCCAGCACCGCGATCAGCAGGCCCTCACCCAGCATCGGCAGCGCCATGCGCGGCAGGGATGCGCCCAGCGCGTTGCGGATGGCGTGCACGTGGCCGCGCAGCACCGCGCGCTGCAGCATCAGGTTGGTCACGTTGACCGCTGCCAGCAGCAGCACGGCCAGCGTACAGATCATGATGATGCCGAAAATGCCGATGTCATTGATCGTCCAGTTGGCAGCCAGCAGCATGGTCTCGAGGTGCGCGGGTTCGGGCTGGCTCTCGCCGTGAGCTTGCAGCCAGTGCTGCAAGCGCTCGTTGATCTGCACGCCGGCCTGACGCACGCCGACGTGCGCATGCAAACGCGCGAAAACCGAAAGATCCCACTTCTGTTCGATAGCTTGATGGAGGTTGGCTGGTACCAGCAGATCGAACGGCACGATCCAGCGATAATTCTTGGGCAGCACGCCGATGATGGCGTAGGAGTGACCATCCAATTGCAGCATGCTGCCCAGCACGGCATCACGGCTGGCGTAGCGCTGCCGCCAGAACCCATAGGTCAGGATCACCGCGCGCGGCCCGTTGCGCAGCATCTCCGAGGCGCTGAAATTGCGCCCCAGCGCCAGACGCACGCCCAGTGTCGGCAGATAGCTCTGGCCGACCCCCAGCGTCGTCACCGGCGCGGGTGGCTTGCCCGGCGACGCCATGTTAGCCGCCGATGTTCCGGTCCAATAAGCGACTGACTGCAGCGCCGGCAGATCATGCAATGCGCCATACCAGCGCGCGGGCACGATCAATTCGGGGCCTTTCCCGATCGAGACCAGACGGTTCGGCTGCGCAAACGGCGGCGGCGCCAACACCAGCGTATTCACCAGCGCGAACATCGCCACCGACAGCCCCAGACCGAGCGCCAGCGTCAGCCCCGCCAGCAGCACGAAGCCGGGCCGGCGCAGGCTGGCGCGCCAGCTCTGCCATAGTTCGCGGAATACGACAGTGAGATTCATGTTGCCACCTTTCAAGCCCTACCATTGCCGGCGCAAGACCCGCCATACAACGACGAGTCCATAGGCCACGATCAGCGCGACAAGCACCAGAAATAGCCCAGTCAGCGCCGTACGCAACGTGCTGGCTTGAGGTGTAGCCACATACAGCCAGGAGGCGAACACCACCAGTGCATCGAAGGCAAGATGTGTGGCAATGCTCCAGCGCAAACCGAAGGCCACGCGCACGTAGGCCAGCCCGACGCCAATCAGAAACTGCGGCAGCGCCAGAACGAAGCCCCACCACTCCAGATGATTGGAATAGACCGCAGCGTGTGCAGCGCCGAACACGATGCAGGAAACCCAGAATACCCAAACGCCATGCCTGCGAAACAAGGTCAGTACCTGCTCGCGTGCGTAGCGGTATAGCAACAGGCTGATGATTCCTGCCGGCAGCAGCGGCCACAAGGCCGCGAAATAATGAGCAATGGCCAACGCAGCGGGCACGTGTGCCATGTTCATGCGCACCGCGAAGTACACGTAGCTGAGGAAGAACGTCAGCCCTATGAATACCGATTTCGGCGCAGTGGACAGAAACGCACGGAAGCCGAGTTCCTCAAGGATCGGTGCTGCGAGCACCACGGCGGCGGCTGACCACGAGGCATGCGTGGTCAGATAGTTCTGAGCGCTGTTCGGTGGGATCCTCCAGCCGAAAAGGTGTATGAGCGCGCCATCCACTTGCCCACCCGCGAAGCCGAGCAGTAGCAGGAGGCACAACCAGCCCAGCCATGGCCAGAGCGTCAGTCGCCCCGACGCGTGTTCATTCAGCACCGGCCTGCGCAGGAAGCGCAGTAGCGGCGTGGGCTTGATCATGGATGTGTCGTTCATTGTTCAATTCCTTTGGATGCAATCGTGGTCTGGGTGATACGGGATTGGGAAAACACTCAATAGCTGGCGCTGCAATCAATTCAACGCCATGGCGAGAAGCCGGATCGCCAGAGTTCCCTGAAGACCACGCCGAGATTCATGGCTACATCGCTCCGATGGAGGCGCAAGTTGCGCCCGGATCAACGCGCGCTTTCATTGAGGCTCACCGTGGGCGATGTGCGTGCGGCGCGCAGGGCAGGGGCGAGCGTGGCGAGCAAGCCGGTGGCGATAAGCACCAGCCAGGTCAGCAGCATCGCGGTGGGGTTCAAGCCGCTGAGTCCGAGCAGGAATGAGTGCGCGGTCATGCCCAGCAATATGGCGATCACGCTGCCGACCACCAGGCCGATGGCCAGCGGGCGCAGGCCGGCGCGCAGGATCAGCGCAAACAGCGCGCGCGGCGAGGCGCCCAGCGCGGCACGCACACCAAACTCGCGGGTGCGCGCGTTGACGCCCACGCGCATCACCGCGTACAGGCCAAGACCGGCCAGCAGCAAGGCCAGCAGGCCGGCCGTCGCGATGATGTCGGACAGCATGCCCAGCAAGGCCAGCATGCCCGGCATCTGTGCGCTGGGCGGCAGCAGCCGGGCGACGGCCAACGCGGGCGCCACCTCGTGGACCTTGGCGCGCACGCTGGCGGCGCTCAGCGTGTTGCCGGCGTGCATGCGCAGCAGAAAATGCAGCCCCTCGCTGTAAGCCAGCGCACTGTGCGGATCAATGGGCAGGGGCACGAACACCACCGGGCTCGGGGCCTGGCCCGGAGCGTGGGCGTTCGCGGTCACGCCGACGATCTGCAAGAACTTCGTGCTGCCTTTTTTGGGTGAAATGCCGAGCATCTGGCCGAGCGCCGCATCGTGCAGGTAGTGCTTGACAAAGGCGGCATTGACCATGGCCACCGCGGCGCCGTCATGGAAATCGGCGCGATCGAACGGCCGCCCGCGCAACAGCGTCAGGCGCAGCGCTTGCAGATAGTCAGGGCTGACTGCGCGCATGGAGACTGTGGCTGTGTGTCCATCCGGCAATTGGAATGCATCCATGCGGGTGTCGTTATGCAAGGGCAGGTCGCTGGCGGCAGCCGTTGCGACGCCCGGGATCGAACGCAGCGCGGTGCTGATCCGCGCGGCCAGCGTCGCCAGACTTTGCCGATCCGGATACAACTGCCGCGGTGGCAGCACATGGAAGCTGTAAACGCCGCGTGTGTCATAACCCGTGGCCATGTGCCCCTGGCGCCATGCCGCCTGTGCCAGCAGCAGCGCCACGCCGACCAGACTGGTGGCGAGCACCGCCTGCACCACGACCAGAATCCGATTGAGCCGCGAGGCGCGCGCGTCCTGGCCGCTGTGCAGACCCTGCACGGCCGCGGCGCTCGCGCCCAGCGCGTGCGCGCGGCGCGCGCCCGTGATCGCGCCGACGCTGGTGATCAGCAGCGCGATGAAGATGGCGAGCACGACCATGTTGCCGGTCAGTGTGACGTGGCTTGACCCCATGAAGCCGATGTCTGCCAGATGCGCGGCCAGTGCGCGCAGCAGCAGATCACTGGCCAGCAAGCCCGCAGTGCAGCCGATGACGACGATCAACAGGCCGTCGGCCAACGCCGTCAGCAGCAGGCGCCAGGCGGATGCGCCCATCGCCGTGCGGATCGTCAATTGATGCCGCTGTTGCTGCGCACGCAGCAACATCAGGTTGATCACATTGCTGCCCGTCAGCAGCAGCAAGGCTGCGGTCACCAGACCCATCAACACTCCGATCCCGAACGAACCGGGACGCATGGAACGCAGCAGCGGTTGCGCGACGAAGGAGTGCTTGTCGACGTGATGCTTGCCCTGCCGAGCGAAAAACAGGCGCATGCGCAAAGCGGCTTCCGCGCTGAGCTGCTGGAAGCTGGTGTTGGCTTCGAGCCGCGCGATCGCGGTCAGGTCGTTGTCACGCGCCAGCCCGGGTGCGGCGCGCAGGGGCAGCAGCAGTTGCACGCTGGCAAAGCTCAAGTTCGGAAAGGACTTGGGTAGCACGCCGACGATGCGCGCGGGCTGTCCATTGATGCTCAGGTTCTTGCCGATGACAGCGCGGCTGCCGCCGAAGTGCTGCAGCCAGAAACCGTAACCGATGATGACCGCGCGTGGCCCATGCGGGTCATCCTCGGCGGCGGTGAAGTAACGCCCCAGGGCCATTGGCATGGCTAGCGTGGCCAGATATCCGCGATCGACGCGCTGCGCATTCACCAGCAGCGGAAAGCGGCCGGCGCTCACATTGACCTGATTGAAAAAGGTCTGCACGCCGATCGAGGCAATGCCAGGCAAGGTATGCAGTTGCTCGTATTGTTCCAGCGAGATCGAGGTGTACTGCCCCGGCGCGTGGCTTGGGCCGATATAGGCAAGACGATCCGCTTGCGGTGCCGCGAGCTGCGGTGGGCTGATTATTGTTGCAAGGAAAACACCCAGCAGCGGCGCGCACAGGGCCACGCCCAAGGCCAGCGCCAGCCCGGTGAGCAGCACGAAGCCCGGCCGGCGCAAGCTGGCGCGCCAGGATTGCCAAAGTTCGCGAGCGATCACTTGGGCATTCATCTTGGCTTGCTCCTGGTCAGGGTGACGGTGCTCACTGCGCGGCTTCGTTCAATACGACATTGGGTTGTGTGCGCGCTGCGCGCAATGCCGGCAAGAGTGCCGCCAGTACGCCCATTGCCAGCAACACCAGCCAGGTGATCGCCAGGCTCCACGGTTGCAGCCAACTGGAACCCAGCGAAAGCAATAGCGCACGCGCCAGCAGGCCCAGCAGGATCGCCAGCGCACTGCCCAGCATCAGGCCGACCAGCGTTCTCAGCATTGCGCCGCGCAGCACCAGCAGCATCAGACCGAACGGCGATGCGCCCAATGCCATGCGCATGCCGAACTCGCGCACACGCGATCCGGTTGCCGAACTGGTGACGGCGTACAGGCCGATCCCGGCCAGAACCATCGTTGTGAAGGCCAATGCGATCGCCACCTGCGCCAGGGCCTGCAACAACAGCAACCGATAGGGCGCATCGCTGGATAATGGGCGCCAATCAGCCACGGCCAGCATCGGCGCCACCGCGTGGACTTTGCCTGCAACAGTCGACACGGGCAGCGCAATACCGGGTCGCATGCGCACGATGAAATACAATGAGGAGCCAGTCAGGGCGCCGCTCGCCTTGCTGGTGGCAGCGTCGATCGGTATCCACAGCATCGGTTCATGCTGGCGCTGGTTGGTATAAGTGTCGCCGACCACGCCAGCCACGGAAATGCCGGTCTTGTTCTTGCCGCTGCCCAACTCGATGGTTTGGCCAATGGACTTGCCGTGCAGGTAACGGTTGACGAAGGCTTGGTTGGCCCACGCCAAAGGCTGCGCCTGCCCAGTAGGCACATTGGGCACTTGTCCCTGCAATACGGGAATGCGCAGGGCCTTGGCGTAGTCGCCACTGAAGAAACGCATCCGCGGGTAAAACGGTTTCCCGCTTGGCAATCGCGCCACGCCCTCGAATACGCTGCCGAACCACGCCATGTCGCTGGCAGCGGCGGTTTCGACACCGGGGATGGCATGCAGCGCGTCAAGCACCTGCCGCAGCAACTGCAACCGGCTGCGCGTATCGGGGTACTGCATCTTGGTCGGCATGATGTGAAACTGGTAAACATCGCGCGTGTTGTAGCCACCCGGCACGTGCGCTGCGCGATAGGCCGCGCTGGCAAACAGCACGCCAATGCCGACCAGCGCGGTCGCCAGCACTGTCTGCGCGATGACCAGCGCGTGGCCGGAGCGTGTGGCCCCGGGATCGGCGCCCGCACCGGCGCCGTGCAGCGTGCCCAGCGCTTTGCCGAGGTGGCGCACACGCAGGGTAGCCAACAGCGCACCAATGATGGTGACCAGCAGCGCAAGCGGCGCGACGATCCACCACGTCGTGGCCCAGCCAGCCAGCTCGGGTGATTGCAGCCTCATGAGCAAGGTGATCTGTGTCTGCAGCAGGTGGGCGACCACGCGACCGACCATCACACCAGCAGTGGCGCCGAGCAATACGATCAGTACGCCTTCGCCCCAGGCACCGACCAGCAGGCGAGTAACCGGCGCACCCAGAGCCGCACGCAGGGCCAGGTTTTGTCGTGTCTGCTGCGCGCGCGTCAGCATCAGATTGGTCAAATTGCCGACGACGACCAGCACCAGGGTCCCGGCTGACAGCAATAACAGCAGCGACAACCCGGGCAAGGTGCCATTGACCGCCTGAGCGAATGGCCAGCAGTAAAATGGTGGCTGTTGCGTTCGCGATGCCCCGGTCTGTGGCTTCAGGGTGTTGAAGCGCACCGTGGCGAGCGCTGCAAGCTGCGCGGGCACGGTTCCTCGGCGCAGCCGTACCACCGGCAGTAGGCTGCCGGTCGCGTCATCCGCAGCATCCAGTCGTAGCGGCAGCACGACCGCGGCCCGATTGATCTGCGGAAAATGCCGTGGCAGCACGCCGACGATCGGCACCGCGTGGCCGTTGACCTGCAGATCGTGGCCCACGACCTGACCGCCGCCCAGGCGCTGCTGCCAGAATCTATAGCTCACGATCACCGCTGGCGGTCCGTGCGGCTGGTCCTCGGCCGCGCTGAAGTAGCGGCCTTGCACCATGCGAGTGCCCAGCGTGATCAGATAGTCACGGTCCGCCCGCAGCGACTGCACCAGTTGCAACTTCCCACCGCTGCCGGCATTGACGCTGGACGATGCGGTACTGAACAGTCCGCTCGAGGCAATGCCGGGCAGCCTGCGCAGGACTTGGTAGTCACGGTAATACATCGGTGACCAGCTTCCGGGCGGGGCCCGGGAAAGCAGCATCAGTTGTTGTGCTTGCGGCGCGTCGAGCGGTGTATGCAGACGCATCAGCACTTCCACCAGCGGTGTGGCGAAGCCGATGCCCAGCGCCAGCGTCAGCCCCGCCAGCAGCACGAAGCCCGGCCGGCGCAAGCTGGCGCGCCAGGATTGCCAGAGTTCGCGCAGCAGCACGCCCGCGTTCATGGCTGCATGCCTGGATCCAGATTCACCATCGATTCGAGGCGCGCTTCGTCTTCGCGGGTGAGGCGCTGGAAGCTGTCCTCATCGACGATGCGGCCGTCGAACAGACGCACGCTGCGTTGCGCCAGCGCGGCGTAGCGCGCGTCGTGGGTGACCATGCAGATGGTCGAGCCCTTGCGGTGCAGCTCGCTGAGCAGTTGCATCACCGCGTCGCCGTTGCGCGAATCGAGGTTGCCGGTGGGCTCGTCCGCCAGCAGGATGGCGGGCTGGCCGACCAGCGCGCGCGCCACCGCCACGCGCTGCTGCTGGCCGCCGGAAAGTTGCGAAGGATAGTGGCGCAGACGGTGCGCCATGCCGACTTGCTCCAGCGCTTCCTGCACGCGGCGGCGGCGCTCGGCACGCGCGATGCCACTGCGGTAGGTCAGCGGCAGCTCGACGTTTTCCTCGACGCTGAGATCGCCGATCAGGTTGAACGCCTGGAAGATGAAACCAATCTCGGCGTTGCGCAGGCGCGCGCGCTGGCGCAGGCCCAGCATGGCCACGGCGTGGCCGTTGAGTGCGTAGCTGCCGGCGCTGGGTACATCAAGCAATCCCAGGATCGACAGCAGTGTGGTCTTGCCGCAACCGGACGGCCCGGTGATGCACACGAACTCGCCCTTGCGGATGTCCAGGTGCACGTCGCTGAGCGCGTGCGTTTCCACCTCGTCGGTCTGAAACACCTTGCGTACATCGCGCAGCGTGATCACGGATGCGGTGGCTGTCATGGCGGACTCCTGTGGCGTGGGAAGTGGTGTGTCATTCGATGCGAATGCGGTTGTATTTGTCCCACACGCTGGTGTCGGACAGGATCACTTGGTCACCGGCGGCGAGGCCCTTGAGGATTTGCACGCGGTCGATCGATGCCGCGCCCAGTTGCACCGGCACGCGCGTGGCGGTGTCGCCACCCGGGCCGAGGCGGAACAGCGAGATGGTGGCATCGGATTGCCCCAGCGCGGGGCGTCCCACCCACAGCACGTTGTCCAGGCGCATGACGCGGATGCGGCCCTCGACCGAGAGATCGGGCCGTGCGCCGGGCGGCAGCGTGCCGCGCAGATCGACCTCGATGCGCACGCTGCCCTGCTGCACAGCGGGATCGATACGCGCGACGTCTCCGGTGACGACGCCGTTGTGCGTATCGACCGCCACCGGCATGTCCAGCGCCACGTCCTTGGCCTGCACCTCGGGCACTTGCAGGCGCGCCATCAGGCTGCGTGTATCGGCCACGCGCGCCAGGTTGGCACCGGCGGCGACCTGCTGGCCTTCCTGGACCGGGATTTCCTGCACCACGCCGGCGAGGCCGGCGCGCACCGTGAGCGCGGCGAGCTGGCGCTGGCGCAGCGCCAGATTGCTGCGCTGCTGTCGTAACGCCGCCTGCGTCGCGGCGAGCTGCGCGCGGATGTTGCTGCCGAACACGGCGACGCGCTGCTGCTCGATCTGCTCGCGGTAGCCGAGCTGCTTGAGTGCGATGACACTTTGCTTGTACTGCACCATCGGGATGATGCCCTTGGCCGCCACCGTGGCGTCGGCGTCCACCTTGATCTTGGCCGAGGCATAGGCCGCGCGCGCGGCGGCCAGCGCGGCGCGCTCGTCCAGCAACTGCGATTGCAGCGACGTGCGCTTGGCGGCCAGGTCGGCCTCGGCCTCGGCCACGCCGGCTTGCGCGCTGCTCAGGCGATCCTGCACCTCGGGGTTGCTCAGCCGCATCAACACCGTGGCGGGCGTAACCGTGGCGCCGGGGCGCACCAGGATGTGATCAACCTCGGCGCCGGACGCGGCGGCGATCCAGCGGCTGAGCCTGGGCACCAGCACGCCATCGGCGCGCACGTGGATGGTCAGATCGCCGCGCCGCACCGTGCCGATCCACAGGTTGGCGCGCTGCGCCGTTGGCAGCGCCGGACCGAGTCGCGCGATGCCGATGGTCAGCACCAGCACGAGCAGCGCGCTGGCGCTGCCCGCGATCCACAGGCGATGGCGCTTCTGCTTCTTCAGCGCGAGGTTCTGGAAATCCATGCCGGGCCAATCGCAAGGTTTGTGCCATGCGTTGGCGTTGACACGAGCGCCAAACAATCAGCAGGTTGCAGCAAGCAGTGCTTGGCACGAGCGCGTGACAGCGTCCGCAATCGGACGGCGCGCTGCAAAAGCGGATGCGTGGCGCGTGCTTCGCAGCGACTGCCGCATGTATGTACGCCACCGTACAGACTCGAAGCCGGCACATGGAGATCATTCAGCACGATGAAGTTTCGCGCTGTGCGATTTGCTGAGCGTCGGTGTACGTGCCGACCAAGGTTGGTCGTTGATGCCGGTGGTTTTCTGGATCAGATGGAGAGGATGGGCAAATGAACGAATTCAAGAGTTCCAGATACCTGCAGATGTTCATGGCCTTGATGCTGAGCGCCTTGCTGGCAGGATGCAGTGGTGGAGGCAGCCAAGGACGTGCCCCGATTCTCGGCGCGGGTGGCACGGCTGCGCTCGCTCCGACGGTGACCGCCGTTACCCCAGCCAACAACGCCACCGGCGTAGCGACCAGCAACCCCGTCATTGCCGCCTCTTTCAGTGAACCGATGGCGCCGATCACTGGCGCAGCAAGTTTCACGGTGACCTGTGCCGCGTCCTGCACCAGTCCCACGGGGACCGTGGCGCTTGACACCAGCAACACGGTGGCCACCTTTACCCTCACGCCCGGAACCACCCTTCAGCCCCTTACCCTCTATACCGCCACGATCACCGGGGCCACCAGTCTCGCCACGGGCCTCCCCTTGGCGAGCCCTTACGTCTGGACCTTTACCACGGGTATTGCCCCAACGGTGACCGCCGTCGCTCCAGTCAACAACGCCACCGGCGTGACGACCAACAACACCATCATTACCGCCGCCTTCAGCGAGCCGATGGCGCCGATCACTGGCGCAGCAAGTTTCACGGTGACCTGTGCCGCGTCCTGCACCAGTCCCACCGGGACCGTGACGCTCAATGCTAGCAACACGATTGCCACCTATACCCTCACGTCCGGGACAACCCTCCAACCCAGCACCCTGTATACCGCCACGGTCACCGCGGCCCAAAGCATCAGCGGCCTCGCCATGGTGAGTCCTTACGTCTGGACCTTTACCACGGGTGTGGCGCCGGACACGACCCGGCCCAGAGTGGCGTCCACCGTACCGACCACGACCACTCCAGGTCCGACGACGGGCGTGCCAACCAATACGGCAATCACTGCCGTGTTCACTGAAGAGATGGCCCCTGCAACGATCACCGGGACATCCTTTACGCTGACAGGGCCGGGCACAACCGCCGTGGCCGGCACGGTGAGTTACACGGTTGGCACCGCGACTGCGACCTTCACGCCAACCGCAGCGCTTGCCGCCGGCACGACCTACACCGCCACGATTACCTCCGCGGCCACGGATGTGGCCGGCAATGCACTGGCGGGCAATCAGGCATCCTTGCCCGCGGCAAGCAATTACGTCTGGACCTTTACCACCGCAACCGCAGTCGCATCGTCAGATGTCTCGGTGCTGTCCACGATCCCTGTCGCTGGCGCCTCCGCTGTGTGTCCCAACGCGACCATCAACGCGACCTTCAACGTACCCTCGGGTTTGCGGATGGACCCGACCACGGTCAACTCGGCGACTTTTACCGTGACGGGGCCGGCACCTGCCTCGACTCCCGTCACAGCCGGATCGGTGGTTCTTGATGGCGCCACAGGCACCATTGCGACCTTTACGCCGCTCAACGCACTGACCGCCGGCGTGACTTATACGGCCACGATCAAAGGTGGCGCCAACGGGGTCAAGGATCTTGCAATCCCAGCCAATGGGATGGCCAGTGACTTCGTATGGACCTTTACCGTTGGTTCCGCGACAGGGAATTGCCTGGCGCCGGTAGCTCTTGGATCGGCAACGACGTTCGGTGATTTTGGTGGGTCCGCCGGAATGACCAATCAGGGCACGCTTACCGTGGTCAATGGTGACATCGGGACTACCGCTGTCTCTACCGCAGTGACTGGATTCCACGATGCCGGTCCGCAGTGCATTTATACGCAAACGCCGCTTAATATCGGAACCGTCAATGGCACGATCTACACAGCGCCGCCGCCGCCGACTGTTGGCTGTCCGACTGAAGGAACATCGGCCACCTTGGCGATCGCAACGCAGGCCCGCGCTGACGCGTTGACCGCCTATAACGCGCTGGTGGCAATGCCGGGCGGACCCGATCCGGGCGCTGGCAACTTGGCCAACCTCGTGCTCACTCCCGGCGTTTACACAGCCGCCGCGGGTTCGTTCATGATCCAGGGCGGCAACCTGACCCTCAACGCCCAAGGCAACGCGAATGCCGTGTGGGTGTTCCAGATGGCGACCTCTCTTACCGTGGGCGGCCCGGGTGCGGCATTCCCGCAAAGCATCATTTTGGAGAATGGGGCCCAAGCGAAGAACGTCTTTTGGCAGGTCGGCAGCGCCGCGACGATCAACGCAGGCGGAGGCGGGACCATGGTGGGAACGATCATCTCCCAGTCGGGTGTCACCATCTCCACAGCGGGCAATGCCGCGATAACAACCTTGAACGGCAGGGCAATATCCTTGGGTGCTTCAGTTACGATCGTGAATACGGTCATTAATGTACCGGCTCCATGAGTCTTGAGGTATTTGATCTACCGTAATTCATACCATTATCTGAGACGGTCAATCCTCAGGGAGAAGAACATGAAAATATCAAGAGCTCCATGGATGCTGAGTTTGGCGATACTCGCTGTAATCGCCAGCCCATTCGCGATGGCGGACAGTACAGGCTGGTACGTTGGCGCCAACATTGGCCAGACTAGGGCGACAATTGACAATGCGAGAATTACCAACGGTCTCCTGGAAAGTGGTTTTGCCACGACCTCAATGTCGGATCGTGACCGCAACACGGGGTTCAAGTTTTTCGGGGGCTACCAGTTCAACAAGTATTTTGCCCTTGAAGGCGGTTACTTCGATCTGGGGAAGTTCGGCTTCACTTCGATGACGCTGCCACCGGGTTCGCTGAACGGAAACATTCGGCTGCGCGGTCTTGATTTTGACGCCGTCGGCTTTCTTCCGATCACTGAAAAGTTGTCGGCGTTTGGCCGAGTCGGATTGATCTACGCCCAGGCCAGGGACAGTTTCACCGGGACCGGCGCGGTCAACGTACTCGTCCCCCATCCCAGTCAGCGCGCTACAAACTACGAGTTTGGCGTTGGACTGCAGTACGAGCTCACTCAAGCGCTCGGGATGCGGCTTGAGGCGGAGCGCTACCGAATCAGCGATGCCGTCGGCAACAAGGGAGATGTTGATCTACTCTCGGTCGGCCTGATCTATCGGTTCGGCGGCGAAACGCCGCCGCCGCCGCCGCCGCCGGCTGCAGCGCCGCCGCCGCCGCCG
>NZ_JBTSRB010000010.1:0-80076 GCF_054637675.1 Metallibacterium sp. | reverse complement strand
CCCACGCGTCTGCATTCCGCGCTTGGCTACTTGTCACCCAACGACTATGCAAGGAGACTGAAAACCGCAGACCATGCGTCCACCACAAACCCGGCTTCTTGATCTCCGGTTTCAGGGGACAGCTTCATCTTGCCCGAACGCTTGCGCACACCGGATTCGCTCGAGGCATGCCTGTCGAGTTGCACGCTCTCGAGCAGGCGATCGATCGACCTGAGCAACAATTCTTCCGGCTTGTCCCATGTCCCTCTCATGGCCCGCTCGATCCGTGCGGAGAGCGTTGGACCATTCGCACGATCCGCAAGCATGCTGAACAGGGCGCGATGCTCGAGGCGCGTCAACCGACGCATCGCCCGCGACGCGCTCGCGACGCGACTGCCCAGGCGTCGATCGGGATACAGATTCCGATCGGGTAAGTGATCCTTTTCCCACCAGTCGGCGACGAACAGCATGTACTCGTCGGCCTTGATGGTCGACTGGGCCGCCAGAACGTACGCGGAAAACTCGGCCATCAATTCACCGTATGCCGCCGCGCCGCCTTCCTCCGGCAACGTCAATGCTGTCGCCGGCTCCAGCGTGTAGAACAGGTTGCCCCAGTGAAACGCCACCGATAGGCAATATCCCGCCAGTGGATGCCGCATTCCGTGTTCCACCCGTGCCGGCCCGGAGGCCGTGCTCTCCTGTGGGCCCGCGAGCAATGCCGGGGTCTGGGGACGCACAAGGATCTCATCCGCTCCCTGATCAAGCACCACGGCCATCGGGAGGACGCGCGGATCATCGTCGGCCCACGCCTGATGGCCGCACCACGCGATTAGCTTCTCAATCGCATCAGCCAAGGCCTCGGGCTCAAGGCGACGGCCCGGCACCGCGCGCAGGCAGGCTTCGAGTTCGGCGCCATGGTTGCGCACGCAGGCGAGCGAGCGTTGCAGTCCATCAACCAGGTAGCGCAGATCCGGCAACAGACCCAACTGCGCCGCCAGGACAGGAATGTCCACACCGGCACGCTTGCTCGTCAATGTGCTCGCCAGCACCTGCAGAGGCGCTTTACCCCTCGGGCGAGTCATCGCGCATCCGGATCAGCGGCCTCAGCTGTTGGCGCCGAGTGCGTTTGCGGGGCGGCGCAATCCCGCCTTCTTTTAGCGCCTTCCTCGCTGCGTGCTCGCCCGTGCGGCTGAGCTGGCCAAGCATGAACGGCAAGAGATGATTTTCGACGAGCCTTGCTTCTTCCGGCGTCACCCCGAAATCGGCAACGATGACCGCGACGATAACGTCCCGGTCAAGGTCCTCCTTGATCCACCTCACCATTCGCTCGTGCGCCAGGACTCGATAAATCGACGGGTCATCCGCGTCCGGCATCAGCACGGGAAGCATCAGCAGGGCCAAGAGCGTTTTGTGTCTTTCGAGGACGTTGCTTACGTCCAGTGGTTTGAGCGCCTGATCAGATTCCCTCGAGAGTCGGATCTGCTTGAGGGGAACTAGTGTCAAGCGAGCAGTCTGGCGCTTGTCCGAGCTGCGCTGACCCGAGACGCCGGCGACCTTGCCTGGCTTCTTGCGCGACTTCGGTCCTGCCGATTCGTCCTGCGATGCAGGTGGAGTCGAATCCTTTGACGTCATCTTCGTTCACACCGCGCGCAGTGCAGCTCAGGTGAGGCGTGTATTGCTTGACTCACTCCAATCTACACGCGACCGATTGCCTTCCATGGCAAACATTTGTGTCACTCGGGTCGACCCTGGCGGACTACCTGCTGGTTCCAGCCCTGCTTTATGCATTCAGTGCTACATGGCTGAACGGCTTACTGCCTGCCGTACCCGCCCGGGCCTGGGTGTTGGCGTTCGTCAGCTTCAATACCGGGGTCAACGTTCTCGGCATCAAGCTTCAGGCTCAGGCGCATTTCGCCCTGCTGGTGGTCGAACTGATTGCACTGGCGATCTTTCTCGTTTTCGCGATCCACTTTGTGTTCTTCGCTCGGCACGGCACCGCCGGCTGGTCGATCACACCGTTCTTCCAGCCGCAACACCTGGACGGCCGTTTCATAGCCACCGCCACGTCGATCGCGGTGCTGAGTTTTCGGCTCTCGGCTTTGACGCGATCAGCACGCTGGCCGAGGAAACGAAAAACCCGCGCAAGATCATAGGCACCGCTCAAGCGTGCGGCCGTACGGTGCGGCAGCGGTGCATGATGCGTGCAGCCACCGATGCAGATTCTTGAAGCCATTGACCGACACGCTGGTAATTGCTGGCCTTCCGTACTTGCTACCGTGACCGTACTGGCTGCCCAGCAGCACCGTCGCGCCAGGGACCACAGATCTGAAGGCAGCCGACGTTGCACCCCGAAGCGCAGATAGGCAGAGTGCAACCTCAAATCGGCCGGTAACCACGAGCACCAGGGAGGTGTGCGGATTCTTGGAATTGGTGGCTACGGCGATGGTGATTGTTCACCGCTGGCGATGGCATTGAGTGACTGTCGGGAACCGGCGCGTGCTTGGGGGAGGCCGGGTCGACTCGCTTTTCCCTTGCCGTCCACGCCGTTCGCTGTGACTACCTGGCGCTGTGCAACTATCAGGTTCCTTTGGGATGAGGCGGTATAAATGTTCAGGCGACTGGCGCCATATCTCGTGGTTTTCTCGGGCGTAGGCTTCTTCGGCTGCATCAGCTACTTCGCCTACCTTGCGCGCACCAGCCCGCCGCATCCGGACCCCATGACCGGTCACGTCGCGCAGATGAATGACCATGGCTATTACTTTTTCGTGTACCCGTGGCAAGGATGGCTGCTGAACGTGGGGCCGTTTGCGTGCATCGGCGCGGTGTTCGCCATTTGGGCGATCGGCCAACGTCAAAAATGGGAGTTGACGACCTTCACCGGCCCACGCTGGCTGGAGTGGGTATACGTTGCTGCGTTGGTAGCCTGCTTGTTCTATGTTTTCGTCTTCCCGTGAGCTTGCCGCCCATGGCCGGTTCTCTCCAAACCAGGGCTTGTACGTTGATGACCGCCGGGATCTTCAAAGCGGTGACTACCAGCGGAGCTGCAATAACCTGCCCACCGGATCTCAGCTTCGCTGGCCAGTTGAACCAGAACCTGCAACCGAGGGGCGGGATTCGTACTCGCTTGCTGTCCGGTACGGACTTCCGTATCTTTTATACCAACATACCCGCCACGCTGAGCCCTGTTTCGACAGGTGATGCGCATAATTGGCGGGTTTTTATTGCCTTACCGAGTACTCGGCGCGGTCGCGCAGGAAGCCGGCTTTGCCATCCTGACCCGCAGCCCGGTCGATCCGGTGACGCGTGTCCATGACCGCAGCCCCGTGCTGGTGCCTGCGGATCTGGTGCTGCCGTGGCTGGATCCGCAATGGGCAGGGCGCGAGGTGCTCGCGCGGATCGGCACGCACATCCCGGAGGGTCTGCACGGCTGGCGCGTCAGTGACGCGGCCAAGAGTGCTGCGCGGGAGGGCGCTGAGTGCATCGAGGCGATGGCGTGATGTAATCGAGTCGAACGTATGTTCCTGCCAGCACGCGGCTGCGCAAAGAGAGAGCCTGCTCATGACTGGGCTTACTGTGGACCCTCATCCCATGGCCACGGGACATCCATAGTGCAATAGACAGCCAAGCTCACTGCGGCGGCGACCACCAGACTGGGCCATGGAATTTCGATGGGATGCGCCAGGACGCTCCCAGTCAGAAGATGCGGCTCGAAGCCCTGCATGAGATCGCCGGCCAGGAGAATCGCCATCACGCCCAGCACGACGATCAAGTTCGGCAACGCCCAGCGCCAGGGCGACTCGGCGCGTTGGATGGGCAGGCGCGTCATGACACGCGCCGTGAATCCATCGTCGCGGATTGGCTGGTCACGCTCGGCATCGGCGCGCAGCAGCGCCTCAATCGATTCAAACCCGTGCAGGCTTGTCGCGTCACGCACGGAGGGGTTGTTCGGATGGTTCATCGGATGCTCTCTTGTTCATGGACGTGCCCAAGTGATCGCGCAACTTGCCCAGCGCCCGGCGCAGATGCGATTTCACCGTGCCCAGCGGGCAGTCGAGCACGATCGCTGCTTCCGCATGACTCAATCCAAGGTAGTAGCACTGAATGATCGCGACGCGCTCCGCCGGGCTTAAAAGCAGCAGCGCGCGCTGGACTTCACCATGTGCCACCGCATCCAGGCTGGGCATGGAGGATGTGACCTGGCTTTCATCTTCGTCAAGGCTGGCGGCATAGGTCTCGGACGTGCCCTTGGTCCTGCGCACTTGCATCAGGTACGTGTTGTAGGCGATGCGATACAGCCAGGTGCCAAAGCCGGCCTCGCTGCGGAATCGTGGCAGGCCCTGCCAGGCACGCAGAAACGTCTCCTGCGCCAGATCATCGGCGAGTGCCCACTGGCCGCCGGTCAGGCGACGAAGCAGCGCGCGCACCGAACCCTGGTGCGTGCGCACCAATTCGGCAAAAGCATTCCGATCACCTTGGCGCGCTTGATCGATCCAGCGCGCCTCGTTCGTGGTGGCCATGAGCCTCTCGGATGCGTGCGTTTCAGGATCGAGTGGCTGTCGTATCCGGCGTGACTGGCGCTTTGGACTGGCGCCCTTCGATCACGGCGGCAAGCAGCAGCGCCAGGCCGATCAACAATGGGATCAGGCCTGCCGCCAGCACGGAGGTTTCACCAACGATCCATCCATAGAGCATCATGCCGATGCCGACCGCGGTAACGACAAGGCCGCCACGCAGCGGGGACTTGCCCGATCGGCGTCCATGGAACAGTGCTGAATTGAAGATTTCCGGCGGGATCGGTTGTCCCGTCTCGGCCAGCTTCATCAGCAGTTCTTGCTGCAACCGGGCGCGTCGGCTGGCATACATGAGGCCGCCGATGATGGCGACGATCGGAATGCCCAGCGAGAAAATGGTTCCAACAATCGGAACCAGCAAGGCGGCGGAGCTAAACATGACAAGTCTCCAGGTGAGTGGTACTGCTTGGATGCCGTTCCGGGCTTTCTGGATGCAGGAGTGTTGGCGCCGATCTACCGTTGAGCCATTATTGTCGCACCTGCCAATCTTCGACTGACCCTGTATCACTCCACGGAACCACAGGCATGCTGGGGCTGATCCTCGAGCGCGACGGATCAATCCGAGAATCGGCATCCGGGGTTCAGTTCGGAAAGCGCTCTACATGGGTCTCGCCCCGGTGGCCGAAATAGGTGACATGACGCCCTGCAATCCAGACCATGTACCCGATTCAGCCTGCACGCTGCGACAGGAGTTTGAACTCGGGGTACATCACGCGGCCTTGTTGTGCGCCCAGGATGGCCGCACGCACGGCAACGGCCATGGCCTGCAGTGCTGCTGCAGTGCATGCCTCAGCTGAGTGAGCCCCTGATGTTGCGCACGTAGTCGTTGAACGCCGCCTTGTAGGCCGATCAAATTTGGATGCGCATCGCGTCCAGGGCGGGGTTGGTCGAGGTAGAGACCACCGGCATACCGGGGCAGCATTGCCTCGTATTGCTGCGCAGTTTTCAGCTCCTTGGCCAGCATGGCAGGAGTGACTTGAGCGTGAAGCGTGGGTTGTGGACCCCGATTCTGCGTTGACCCGCGAACCGATTCTCGGATTGGCCCATCACAGCCGAGGATCTGCCTCCGCATTAGTGTGGTTTCGTGCAGTGATGCAGGGTCAGTTCAAGACCGGCAGGACCGGCGAAAATGGCTCAGCGGCAGATCGGAGCTAATACTGGATGACACAACATGCACCAACGCGGGTGGTATGAATTGAACCACTCTTGCCAATGTAATCGGCGAAAGGTTGTTGGCTCCTTTCATGCTGCGCTCGAGCGACAGCATGACATTATTCGAAACAGGCAAAATATGGCATTTTCACATGCGTCCACAGTGGCCCTAGTTCGACCTCAGTCATGCGAGGATTTTAGGCCACGAGACCAGCGAGAATGGCTATCTAGCGCGGTTTGCGCCGATCTTCGTACATAGACGTCCGGTATCGTTATGTTCTCCGAAGGGTTCGAATCCCTCCGGGCGCGCCAAATCCATTGAGTTGAAATCCGAGCCTGGTCCTCTTGATCGGGGCGCTGGGACTCAATGTTGCGTGCGGCACGCGCACTGATGACCGATGACTCAACTTTCGGCACAAGTCGCTCGGTGGGCACAAATGCCCATTCTGTGCCCATCCTGTGCCCAGCCAAAGTTACCGGTCGCTGAAATGACCACATCTCTCTCTGCCCGCGCATCTATCGGTCAACGGAGCCAAACAATTGCGTGCGCGTAACGCCAGCAGATTCTTGTCGGTGATCATGACGGTAGAGTACCGGCGCTTGCACAGTGCATGACGGGCAATGACTCGTCGGCAATGCGCGGAACATTTGTGCGCCGCCGTAAGGTCACTCGTTGTTGGGGATGAACTCGAACAAGTCACCGACCTGGCACTTGAAGAACCTGCAGAGCCGGTCGATCGCGTCGACATCGACTCGCGTCGCCTTCTCCTGATAAAGCAGCGTCACCGTGTTCCGGTGCAGCCCTGTGGCCCGCGCCACATCGACGATTTTCAGCTTGTGCTCGCCCATGAGGCGCGACAGATAGCATCGAATCACGCTCGCCTCCGCAGCAAAATGCCCTGTAGAACATCAAAAAGCCTTGACAGGCGTCTTTCTACTGTGTAGAATGTCGTCCAGCAGGGCAATATACCATCCTGCAGGACTCCTGGCCATCCAGGAGGGTGTAATTGCTGAAGGAGTGTAGCAGTGAATCAGCCCACTTACCTGACAACGGAGGAGCTGTCGTCGCGCATCAAGTACGACGTCCGCACCATCCGCAACCGCCTGAAAGACTCTGTTCTTCTCGAGGGGACTCATTACATCCGCCCATTCGGTGGACGCAAGATCCTGTTCCTCTGGGAAGCCATTGAGCGCGACATGCAGCAGCGCTCGAACGACTCGGATCGAACCAGCATTCCTCTCGCCTCGGGGCATCTCTGCCATGGCTAGTGTGCGCGTGCGCAGTGATGGTCGCCTGTTCTTCGACTTCCGGTTTCGCGGCAGCCGCTGTCGTGAGCTGACCGCACTCGGAGATACCCCCGCCAACCGCCGCAAGATGGAGAAGGCCCTGGCCCGCATCGAGGCCGACATCGCCGCCGGCACCTTCGACTATGGCACCACCTTCCCCGGCAGCAAGCGGGCGCAGGACTTCGACAGGGCGCGCGGTCCGGCCAGCTCTGCCACGACCCGAATCCGTCGCAGCGATCTGCCCCGGTTCGGCGACTTCAGCCGGCAGTGGGCCATGGAGCGCAGCGTCGAATGGCGCCACTCCTACGCAGAGGCAGTCGCGTCGATCCTGAAGATCCATCTGCTGCCCGCCTTCGAGGATCTGTCGCTGGATCAGATCGACCGGGCCCACGTGATGGACTTCCGTCGCACGCTCGCCGAGCCGGTGCACAAGCCCGGTCGCCGTGGGGGCGTGCTCTCGCCGGCGACAATCAACCGGGTGATCGGGATCCTGCACATGGTGATGACCGAAGCGGCCTTGCGCCATGGGGTCGAGAATCCTTGTCTCGAGATCCGTCGCCTCAAGCTGCAGCGCACGGACATCCAGCCCTTCACGCTGGAGGAGATCAACCGGATCCTGGGCGCGGTCCGCCCGGACTACCGTCCCTACCTGACCTTCCGCTTCTTCACCGGCGTGCGCTCGGCGGAAGCCCACGGCCTGAAATGGCGCCACGTCGACTTCGAGCGCAACCAGGTTCCGCGAGACGTTCCAGGGTGGTCGGATCGAGTACACGAAGACGGATGGCCGCAGCGCGAGCTGCAGTTGAGCGGGCTCGTGCTTGAGGCCCTGCGCGCGATGCGGCCGGAAGGTCATGACGTCAATCCGCAGGCCTTCGCCGACACCTATGTCTTCCACACCCGGCTGGGCAAGCCGCTGGACAATACCAACTTCGTCTACCGGGTCTGGCGGCCGTTGCTGGCGAGTCTGGACATCCCTTACCGGCGCCCGTATGAGATGCGTCACACCTGCGCCACGTTGTGGCTGGCAGCGGGCGAGGCGCCGGAGTGGATCGCGCGCCAGCTGGGCCACAGCACGACCGAGATGCTGTTCCGGACCTACAGCCGCTATGTCCCCAACCTCGTGCGTCATGACGGCACCGCGTTCGACCGGATGATTGCCGGTGCGATGCATGGCGGACTGACTGCGCACGGCAACGTGGGGAATGCGCCATGAGCTACCTGCGCATCGTTCAGCCGAATCGAGCGGCGCAGGGTGCCGGCAGCGCATCGGCCCATTGCCTGATCGCGCAGCTGCAGGAGCATACCGGCGCAACCATCACCGGCCAGTACCGGCTGACTGGTGCGACCGACGTGTCCGCGGCGACGCCGCGCTTGCAGCTCACGCTGGCCGATGCGACGGGCTCCGTGCTCGGCTTCGTGTGGCCGGAGCACCGTGACCATCAGCTTTGTTCCTGTTTGAGTAGGAATGAGCAAGTCTGACCGAACGGTAAGTTCCGTGCGCCGCCACGGTGCAAGGCGTAGCGAGGATGGGCATCAAGCCGCCTTCGCGATGCGACGAATCAACCGCGCAGTTCAACGGAAACTCTGAGCTAGGTCTTCAATTTCGTCTGCCGCTTCCCGGCCTGGCGCGCGCCGCGCTCGGACTCGGCAATGATCTGTCGCAGATACTCAATTCCCTCTTCCTGCGGGAAGAAAGCGATGACGTCCGCAACCGACAGGTTGTAACGCTTGCGCAGCAGCAGGAATTCCGACTTCGCGCGTGCCATCTCGACCTCTTGGGAGGTAGCGGCCGAACGCTGCTGGGCCGCGCGATCAAGCGCCGCGAGTTCCTCCTGAAAACGACGGAACGCATCAGTATTGGCAGCCATGGCAAATCACATTTCAAGCAAAGTTCGCTGTGATTGTCGCACGGGATTCCGATCTGCATGCCAAAGCATTGATCAGGATTGCAAAGCTGCAGCAACAACTGACAGGGCGGGGCTTCCGCCGGTCTCGGGACGTGCTCACAAACATGCCATTTGCCTGATCCGGCGCCGAAAAACAATACCGCCCCGCGCGCGCGGGGCCTTGGCCTGATGGCTGGGAGACTAGGATTCGAACCTAGATAAACGGAGTCAGAGTCCGTTGTCCTACCGTTGGACGATCTCCCAAAAGCGGGAAATCAGCGCTTGGAGAACTGGGTCGCGCGGCGTGCCTTGTGCAGACCGACCTTCTTGCGCTCGACCTCGCGCGCATCGCGGGTCATGAAACCGGCCTTGCGCAGCGGTGTCTTGAGGGTTTCATCGTACTCAACCAGCGCGCGCGAGATGCCGAGACGGATGGCGCCAGCCTGACCGGTGATGCCGCCACCTTCAACCGTGACCATGATGTCGAATTTCTCGGTCATCTGGGTCAATTCCAGCGGCTGGCGCACGATCATGCGCGAGGTCTCGCGTCCGAAGAAAGTGTCCAAGGACTTGCCGTTGACGGTGATCGCGCCGCTGCCCTTGCGCAGGAAAACGCGGGCTGCTGAGCTCTTGCGACGGCCGGTGCCGTAGTTCTGTTGCAGGGTGGCCATGATGTCCTCAGAAGTTCAGCGGCTGCGGCTGCTGGGCGGTATGCGGATGCTCGGCACCGCTGTACACCTTGAGCTTGCGGTACATCGCGCGGCCCAGCGGATTCTTGGGCAGCATGCCCTTGACGCCAATCTCGATCACACGCTCGGGATGCTTGGCCAGCATGGCCTTGAGCGGGGTGGTCTTGAGATTGCCGACATAGCCGGTGAAGCGGTGATAATTCTTGTCTTCAAGCTTGTTGCCAGTGACGGCAATCTTCTCGGCATTGACCACGACGATGTAATCGCCAGTGTCGACGTGCGGCGTGAAAACGGGCTTGTGCTTGCCGCGCAGACGCGAGGCAATTTCGGAACAGAGGCGCCCGAGGGTCTTGTTCGTGGCGTCGACCACGAACCAGTCGCGCTGCACGCTCTCGGCTTTGGCGCTGAAAGTCTTCATGAAAAAACCACCCCGTGAGGCACAGGTATCAACGAAACAGAAGCGGAAGTCTAGCCGCGCACGCAACCCCGGCGCAAGCCAAGGCCACCGGGTGGCTTGAACCGCGCGTGATAGCACGGTCAAGCATGGCCGTTCCCCGGCAATGCACGCCGTGATTGGGCACGCCGGCCTATCATCACGCACGACGGCCGCCTTGACGGCCACGTTCAGCCGCAGCACACGAGACCCGCACCATGTTCGAGCCGCAGTTCACCCCGTTGGATCGCACGCTGATCGCGTTGAACAACGCGCTGGACACCTTGGGCGCCAGCGCCGTTGCGCGCCGGCCCAACCCGGCCGCGGGACTTGCCGCGACAACATCGAGCGAGTCCGAGCGCCACGATGTCGCCGGGCTGATGCGCATCAATCACACCGGCGAGGTGTGCGCGCAGGCGCTGTATCTGGGCCAGGCCGCGCTGGCGCGCAGCGCGGCCACGCGCGCGCACCTGCTGCACGCCGCCGATGAAGAGGCCGATCACCTCGCCTGGTGCGGCGCGCGCCTGCGCGAGTTGCACAGCCGGCCGAGTCTGCTCAACCCGCTCTGGTACGCCGGCAGCTACGCACTGGGCGCGCTGGCTGCGCGCGCCGGCGATGGTCCCAGTCTGGGTTTTGTCGTGGAAACCGAGCGTCAGGTCGAGGCGCATCTGGAGTCTCATCTCGAACGCCTGCCGACAGCGGATGCCGCCTCGCGCGCCATCCTCGGGCAGATGAAACAGGACGAAGCGCGCCACGCCCAGCAGGCCAGCGCGCGCGGCGGCACGCCGCTGCCGTGGCCCGTGCCGCGACTGATGCGCCTCGGCGCCAAGCTGATGAAGGTCGTGGTCTACCGCATCTGAGCGGCGTGGCCACGCGCGATCACATCAGATTGCGGCCGTGGAACAATTCCTCGATCTCGCGCTTCAGCAGCACCTCGATGCGCTGCCGATCCTTGAACGAAAGGTCCGATGCATTGGCCTCGAACAGGTAGGTGTCGAGATCAAAATCCTTGATGTGCATCTTGGTGTGGAAAATGTTTTCCTGATACACGTTGACGTCGAACATCTCGTACTTCTGCTGGATGTGCTTGGCGAGATAGTCCTGGATCGAGTTGATCTTGTGGTCGATGAAGTGCTTCTTGCCCCTCACGTCGCGGGTGAAGCCGCGCACGCGGTAATCCGTGGTGACGATGTCCGATTCGAAGCTGTCGATCAGGAAATTGAGCGCCTTCAGCGGTGAGATCACGCCACAGGTGGAGACGTCGATATCCGCGCGGAAAGTGGCGATGCCGTTGTGGGGATGCGTCTCCGGGTAGGTATGCACGGTGATGTGGCTCTTGTCCAAATGCGCCACCACGGCACCAGAAATCACGTCGCGACCCAGTTTCTCGACCACCGGGTACTCGGAGATCAGCATGGTCACCGAGGCGCCCTGCGGGTCGTAGTCCTGGCGCGCGACGTTGAGGATGTTGGCGCCGATGATCTCGGCGACGTCGCTAAGGATCTGGGTGAGGCGGTCGGCGTCGTACTGCTCGTCAATGTACTCGATGTAGCGCTGACGCTGCTCCTCCGATACCGCGTAGCAGATGTCGTAGATATTGAAGCTCAGTGATTTGGTCAGGTTGTTGAAACCTTGCAGGCGCAGGCGCGGCAGCGGTATGACCACGGCGACTTCCTCGATGAAATGCTAAAGTGCGTGCCGCACGACGCGTCGGCGGGCGTGCCGCGGCACATCGGCTGCAGCGTTCGGCCAGCCGTATAGTATCGCCTTGGCGGCCATGGCTTGAATATATGCCGGACGCGATTTTTTGCTGTCAGAATGTGACGCCGTGATGCGCATTCGCGCACCCAGCCAGGGAGGTCGCGTGAGCCTTAAATACCTGTTGCAGGAAAACTTTCGCCGCAGTCAGGCGCCTGCCGCGCTGGCGCCCGATCCTGATTCGATGGAACGCTTTCTGGCGCAGTGCCATCGGCGGCGCTATCCGCCGAAAACCGCGATCATCCGCCCCGGCGACGCGCCCACCACGTTGTTTTACGTGGTCGAGGGTTCGGTCACCGTGCTCACCGAGGACGAGGAAGGGCGCGAGTTGATTGTTGCCTACATCAACCGCGGCGAGTTCATCGGTGAAACCGGACTGTTCTTCCAGCCCACCCAGCGCGAAACCACCGTGCGCACGCGCGCCAACTGCGAACTGGCGGAAATCAGTTACGAGCGCTTGTTCCAGTTATTCGCCGCGGGTCTGCACGAGGAATGCCCGAAGCTGCTGTTCCTGATTGGCACGCAACTGAGCTCGCGTCTGTTGCGCGCTTCGCGTCAGGCCAGCCGCCTGGCGTTCATGGATGTCTCCAGCCGCATCAGTCGCACCCTGCTGGACCTGTGCCTGGAGCCTGACGCGCTGACGCATCCCGAGGGCACCCAGATTCGCATCTCGCGACAAGAGCTGTCGCGCATCGTCGGCTGCTCGCGCGAGATGGCGGGGCGCGTGCTCAAGCAGCTTGAAGAACGCGGCATGATCCACGTCTCCGGCAAGACCGTGGTGGTGCTGGGCACGCGCTGAGGCGTTCGACTCAGCTCCACTCGACCTCGGCGTAACGTTCACCCAGTCGCGCCTGCATGCGCGCGCGCAGCGCCGCATCCGGATTCACCAGCACCGCGGCCGCGGCCGCCGCGAGCATCGGCAGATCGGCACCTGCATCGCTGTAAGCGCAGGTCCACGGCGGCGCGATGCCATGGCAGGCGAGTTGCCGAACCTTCTCGGCGCCGACGTTGTGTACGCCGGATTTCATGCCGAGCATGCCTGGACGCAACTGCGAGGCGACCAGTTCGAGGCCGTCCAATCCGACCGCATCGAGCAGTGCGCGCGCCAGGTGCTCCTCGCAGCCGGTGACGATGACCACGCGATCACCGCGCAGCAAATGCCGGCGCAAGCGGCTGACCGCATCGCGCAGAAACGCGCCGCCCCGCAGCGCCTGCACGCGCGCATGCGATTCGGCGAGAGCGCGATAGCGCGCCTGATCCAGCCCCAACAGCGCGACGCGCACCAGCCAGCGCACCAGCCACCAACGCCCGCGACGATGCAGCGCCAGTGGCGCCAGCGGCAGCGTCGGCAGCAGCAACAGGGCACGCCAGGGTTGCAGCCGAAAGCGCCGCCACAGAAAATGGCTGAAGCTGTCGCCGCGCACCAGTACGCCGTCGAAATCAAACAGCACGGTGCGCGGCGCGGCCACGGTCACGTCGGTCTCGATCGCCACGCTCATGCGCGTTCGACTGCGAACAGGCGCGCCAGTTCGGCGCCTGGATCGGCGGCGCGCATGCAGGCCTCGCCGACCAGAAACGCCTGCACACCGGCAGCGCGCAGCAACACCACGTCCGCGGGCGTGCGGATGCCGCTCTCACTGACCAGCAGGCGTTCGGCGGGTACGCGCGTGCGCAACGCCAGCGTCGTGTCCAGCCTGGTTGCAAAACTGCGCAGGTCGCGGTTGTTGACGCCGATCAGGCGCACCGGCAGATCCAGCGCGCGCCCCAGTTCCACTGCGTCATGCACCTCGGCGAGCACGTCGATATCCAGCTCACTGGCCAACAGGCTCAGCTCCAGCAACGCGCTGTCGTCAAGCGCGGCAACGATCAGCAGAATGCAATCGGCACCCAGTGCGCGTGCCTCGTACACCTGCCACGGGTCGACGATGAAATCCTTGCGCAGCACCGGCAGCGCGCAGGCCGCGCGTGCCTGTTCGAGGTAGGCGTCGCTGCCCTGAAAGAAATCCACATCGGTCAGCACCGACAGACAGGTGGCGCCGGCGGCGGCATAGCCGCGCGCGATCGCGGCCGGGTCGAAGTCGGCGCGGATGACGCCATGGCTGGGGCTGGCCTTCTTGATCTCCGCGATCACCGCGGGCATGCCGGCCGCGACGCGCTCGATCAGCGCATCGGAGAAACCGCGCGGCGCGGGCGCGGTGCTGCAGCGCGCGGCGAGTTCGGCCAGCGGCAGCAGCGCACGGCGCGCGCGCACTTCCTCGGCCTTGCGCGCGAGGATGCGATCAAGGATGTCGCTCACGCCGCGGCGCCTTTGAGCCGCTGCGTGGCGGCGATGAAGGCATCCACGCGCGCGCGCGCGCCGCCGCTGTCGATGGCGGCGCGCGCGCGCGCAATGCCCGCGGCGAGATCAGCCGCGAGCCCGGCGACGTAAAGCGCCGCGCCGGCATTCAACAGCACCACGTCGCGCGCGATGGCGTGGCGATTTTCCAGCGCCGCCAGCAGCAGTTCGCGCGAGGCAACGGCATCGTCCACGCGCAGATTGCGGCTGGAGGCCATGCTGAAACCGAAATCCTCGGGCTCCAGTTCGTACTCGTGCACATCGCCGTCGCGCAGTTCGCCCACCAGGGTCACGCCGCCGAGGGAAATCTCGTCCAATCCATCCTTGCCGTAAACGACCATGGCGCGCTGCACGCCAAGCTGCTGCAGCACGCGCACCTGGATGCCAACCAGATCGGGATGAAACACGCCCATCAGAATGTTGGGCGCGGCGGCCGGATTGGTCAGCGGGCCGAGGATGTTGAAGATGGTGCGCACGCCCAACTCGCGCCGCACCGGCGCGACGGCTTTCATCGCCGGATGATGGTTGGGCGCGAACATGAAGCCGATGCCGGTCTCGGCCAGGCACTGCGCGACTTGCCGCGGCGCCAGGTCGATGACCGCGCCGAGCGCCTCGAGCACATCGGCGCTGCCCGATTTCGAGGACACGCCGCGATTGCCGTGCTTGGCCACCTGCGCGCCCGCGGCCGCGGCCACGAACATGCTGGCGGTGGAGATGTTGAAACTGTGCGCGCCGTCGCCGCCGGTGCCCACGATATCGATGAAGTGCGAATACGCCGGCGTGAACACGCGCACCGCCAGCTCGCGCATCACGCGCGCCGCGCCGGTGATCTCGCCCACGGTTTCCTTCTTCACGCGCAGGCCGGTGATGATCGCCGCGGTCAGCGCCGGCGGCACCTCACCGCGCATGATCTGGCGCATCAGATCGATCATCTCGTCGTGAAAGATCTCGCGGTGCTCGATCGTGCGCTGCAGCGCTTCGTGCGGAGTGATGGTGACGGACTTCATGGCATCAACCCGCCAGAAAATTGCGCAGCAGCGCATGGCCGTGCTGCGTGAGGATGGACTCGGGATGAAACTGCACGCCCTGGATCGGCAATGTCTTGTGACGCAGGCCCATGATCGCCTCGCGCGTTCCGTCTGGATATTCGCTCCACGCGCTCACCTCCAGGCAATCGGGCAGTGATTCCGGCGCCACCACCAGCGAGTGATAGCGCGTCGCGGTAAAGCCATCCGGCAGGCCGGCGAACACGCCCGTGCCCGCATGGCGGATACGCGATGTCTTGCCGTGCATGATCTGCGGCGCGCGCACCACCGTGCCACCGAACGCCTGACCAATGGCCTGATGTCCCAGACACACGCCCAGAATCGGTACGCTGCCGCCGAGTTCACGTAGTACCTGCAGCGACACGCCGGCTTCATTGGGCGTGCACGGCCCCGGCGAAATCACGATGTGCGCGGGCCGCAACGCACGAATGCCGGCGACGTCGATGGCGTCATTGCGCAGCACCTTCACCTCCACGCCCAGCGCGCCGAAATACTGCACCAGGTTCCAGGTGAAGCTGTCGTAATTGTCGATCATCAGCAGCACGTCACAGCCCCTGCGCGGCTTGCGCCACGGCGCGGAACAGGGCGCGGCCCTTGTTCATGGTTTCTTCCCACTCGGCGGCCGGATCGGAGTCGTACACCACGCCACCACCGGCCTGCACGTGCAACTGGCCGTCCTGGATCACCGCGGTGCGGATGGCGATGGCGGTGTCGCCGTCGCCCCACCAGCCGATCCAGCCGACCGCGCCGGCATACACGTTGCGCCGATGCGGTTCCAGTTCCTGGATGATCTCCAGCGCGCGAATCTTGGGCGCGCCCGAGACCGTGCCCGCAGGAAAGCTGGCCTTGAGCGCATCCATGTAGCCCAGTCCCGGTGCCAGCGTGCCCTCGACCTGCGAGACAATGTGCATGACGTGCGAGTAACGCTCGATAACGAAGGATTCACTGACGCGCACGCTGCCGGCGATGCTGACGCGACCCACATCATTGCGGCCGAGATCGATCAGCATCAGATGCTCGGCGCGCTCCTTGGGATCGGCCAGCAGTTCCTCGGCCAGCGCCTGGTCCTCATCCGCGGTGGCGCCGCGGCGGCGCGTGCCGGCGATCGGGCGCAGTACCACCTTGCCGTCTTGCACACGCACCAGAATCTCGGGCGAGGAACCGACAATCTGGGTAGCACCGAGATCGATGAAGTACATGTACGGCGAGGGATTCAACGCGCGCAATGCGCGGTACACGTCCACCGGGCGCCCATCGAAGGGCACGCTGAGGCGCTGCGAGGGCACCACCTGGAAAATATCGCCGGCACGGATGTATTCCTTGGCACGCTCGACCAGCGCCTCGTATTCGGCGCGGCTGAAACTGGATTTGAAATCGGCCTCGGCCAGCGGCTTGGCGCGCAGCGTTTCCGGATAGGCCGATCCCGCGCGGCGCAGACGAAACGCCAGCTCATCCAGGCGCCGCACGGCGCGGCGCCAGGCCTGCGGCTGCGCCGGGTCGGCATGCACGATCAGAAACAGGCGCCCGCGCAGGTTGTCGAATACCGCCACTTCATCGGCCAGCATCAGCAGCGCGTCGGGCGTGCCCAGCAGGTCGGGCTTGTCCGCGCGCAACAGGCGCGGCTCGATGTAGCCGATGCACTCGAAGCCGAAATACCCGACCAGCCCACCCGTGAACGCCGGCAGGCCCGGCAGGCGCGGCACCTTGAAGCTGGCGCGCAGTTGCTCGATGGCAGCCAGCGGATCGGCCGGCGTGTCGCGCGCGATCACCTCGCCCAGCTCGCTTGTCTCCAGCACACCCTCGCGCAGCGTGTACACGCGCCGCGCCGGCAGGCCGATGATCGAATAGCGCCCCCACGACTCGCCGCCCTCGACCGACTCGAACAGAAACGTGTGCGGTCCATCGGCCAGCTTCAGATACACCGACAACGGCGTATCGAGATCGGAAAAGACCTCGCGCACCACGGGAATGCGGGTATGGCCCTGCGCGGCGAGGGCGTCGAACTCGGCTGGGGTGATCACGGCGTGCGATGGGCCAGAAGCGAACGCAACACGATAGCAGCGCCACCGCGCGGCGTCAGCACGATACCGATGTGGCGGCGCGCTCGCGCAAGTCGGCGATCACCGCGCGGTAGTCGGGCTGGCCGAACACGGCGCTGCCGGCGACGAAGGTATCGGCGCCCGCCGCAGCCGCCGCGGCGATGGTTTCGGCGTTGATGCCGCCATCCACTTGCAGGCGTACTTCACGGCCGCCGGCGTCGATGCGCGCGCGCACCGCGCGCAGTTTGTCCAGCGTGCCGGGCAGGAATTTCTGCCCACCGAAGCCGGGGTTGACGCTCATCAGCAGCACCAGGTCGAGTTGCTCCAGCGTCCAGTCCAGCCAGCTCAGCGGCGTGGCCGGGTTGAACACCAACCCGGCCTTGCAGCCGTGGCCGTGGATGAGCTGCAGGGTACGATCGACGTGCGCGCTGGCCTCGGGATGGAAGCTGATGCGGCTGGCGCCAGCGGCGGCGAAATCAGGCACGATGCGGTCCACCGGCGTCACCATCAGATGCACGTCGATCGGCGCGGTGATGCCGTAGTCGCGCAGCGCCTTGCACACCTGCGGACCGATGCTGAGGTTGGGCACGTAATGGTTGTCCATGACGTCGAAGTGCAGCCACTCGGCGCCGGCGTCCAGCGCCTTTTGCGCATCTTCGCCGAGACGCGCGAAATCGGCGGACAGAATCGACGGGGCGATGACGATGGGCTGGCGCATGACATGACTCCGCGAAAAACGCATTGTCGACCACGCGCCGCTCGCGGCCAAGCGCGCGGTGTCGATCAGTGTGCTGTCGCGGCTTTTTGTCCGCGAAGAGCGTGTGACGCAAAGGATCTTGATTCTGAATTCCTGGCGACCTTTGCGTTCTTTGCGGACGGTTGTGCGGCTCACACGATCCCGCGCTCGCCCTTGATCGCTTCCCATGCGGTGTTGATTTCGCTGGCGCGGCGCTCGGCACGACGACGCAGTTCTTCCGGCAAGTCGCCAAGGCGATCCGGGTGGTATTGCGAGATCAGCTTGCGGTAAGCGCGCTTGATGCTGGCGTCGTCGCTGCCGCGCTCCACACCGAGCACGGCATAAGGATCAGGTCTGCTGCTGCGCGCTGAGGGCGCCTGCCGATAGCCTTGCTGGTAAGCCTGCTGATAGCCCTGCTGCTGCCACGCGCCCGCCGCGCCCTGCGGCATGGCGTAGCCGCGCATCATCAGCAACGCCAGCAACTGCATGTCGCCAAAGCCCAGCGCGTGCGCGGTTTGCTGCAGCAGTTGAAATCCGGCCGGGCTGGCCGCGCCTTCGGCATAGGCGACCTCGGCCAGCACATCGAGCACCGCCCAGGCCAGTTGCGGTTGCGGCGCGCAGATGCGGCGCAGCTCGCTGAGCGCGGGCGCGAACTGAAAACCGGCCTGCTTGCCGGCGTTGAAGCGCGCGATGGCCTCGGCGCGCTGCGCGGCATCGAGATTGAAGCGCTGCATCATGCGCTCGGCGACACTGATCTCGGCCGCGCTGACGCGCCCATCGGCCTTGGCCAGCGCACCCAGCACCGCGAACAGCGGCGCCACGAACTGGCGCTGCGCACGCAGGCGCCGACGCTGATGGCGCATGGTGTCCACCACCCAGCCGATCAGCGCGCCCAGGATCAGCGCGCCGAGGCTGTGGCCGAAGGTCAGGCCGAACGCCGCACCTACCCAGGTCCACAGGAAACTCACGAGCGACGCACCTGCGGCACGCACGCGGGCTGTGCCGCATACCAGCCGGCCAGCGCACGCATCTGCTTGAGGTCAATCGGACCGAGCGCGCCGCGCATCAGCGGCACGTTGCGTGCACCGCTCTGGTAATCGCGCATGGCCTTGAACAGGTAACCCGCCTTCTGGCCGGCGAGGTCGGGAATATCCGGCTGGCGCGCGTGGCCGTTGGCGCCATGGCAGGCGGCGCACAGCCCCAACTGTGCGGGCGGCTGCATGCCGGCTGGCGCGAGCGTGGCACGACCACTGCTGCGCGGCATGCGCTCACTGCAAGCGCCCAACAGCAGCACGAGCAGGCCGGGCACGGCACACAGTAGAAAAAGACGCAGCAAGAACATGGCGCGGTTCGCGGCAAAGCGCGCAGTTTAACCACGCCGCGCGCGATGGCCGCGACGCGGCCGTTACAATGCGTCATTCGCCCTGTCCGCGAGCCCGCCGTGAGTCTGCTGATCCAATCCGATTTGCCCGGTCTGCAACTGCTGCATCGTGGCAAGGTGCGTGATGTTTATGCACTGGATGCCGAACGTCTGCTGATCGTGGCTACCGATCGCCTTTCGGCATTCGACGTGGTGCTGCCCGATCCGATTCCCAGCAAGGGCGAGCTGCTCACGCAGTTGTCCAATTTCTGGTTTGCGCAAACCGCCAGGCTGTTGCCGAACCACCTCACCGGCATCGCAGTGGCCAGCGTGCTGCCCACGGGCGTGGACGCCACGCTGTACGCGCAGCGCAGCGTGGTGGCCAGACGCCTCAAGCCGGTGCCGATCGAAGCGGTGGCGCGCGGCTATCTGGCTGGCTCGGGCTGGAAGGATTACCAGGCCACAGGCCACGTCAGCGGCATCGCGCTGCCGGCCGGGCTGCTGCAGGCCGAACAACTGCCGCAGCCAATCTTCACGCCCTCCACCAAGGCCGCCGCCGGCAGCCACGATGAAACCATCGCCTTCGACCAGGTCGTCGCCTTGATCGGCGCCGATCTCGCCGAGCAGGTGCGCGGCGCCACGCTGGCGCTGTACCGCCACGCCACCGAGTACGCCGCGCAGCGCGGCATCCTGATCGCCGACACCAAGTTCGAGTTCGGCACCGATGTCACCGGCAAGTTGTACGTGATGGATGAAATGTTGACCTCGGATTCCTCGCGATTCTGGTCGGCCGATGCGTACCGCACCGGCATCAGCCCGCCCAGCTACGATAAGCAGTTCGTGCGCGACTACCTGGAAACGCTGCGCTGGAACAAGCAGGCGCCCGGCCCACGCATTCCGCCCGAGGTCATCGAGAAAACGCGAGCCAAATACGCCGAGGCGCTGCACAGGCTCACCGCCTGATGGCGCGGGACGGAGCGCTTCAACTACGCGGAGAGTGATGCCATGCGCGATGTGCAGCAGTGGTTCGACAGCTACGGCAATGATCACCGCGACGCGCTCAATCGCGCCATCCACTGGGTGTGCGTGCCGCTGATTCTGTGGTGCGTGATCGCCGCGCTGTGGACGATCCCGGTGCCACTGACCTTCGCGCAGCCAGGGCTGTGGGCGGGCGTGGCGATGTTTCTGGCCTGGCTGTTTTACTGGCGACTGTCGCGCGTGATCGGCCTGGGCATGCTGGCAGTGTTCGTGGTGTTCGGCTTCATCGCGCACCTCGCCTTTGTCGCGCTGGGCGCCGAGCATCTGCTGATCCTCGCCGGCGTGGTGTTTGTGCTGGCGTGGATCGGGCAATTCATCGGCCACGCCATCGAGGGCCAGCGCCCGTCGTTTCTGACCGATCTCGCCTATCTGCTGATCGGCCCGGCCTGGCTGGTGAGCAAGCTGCTCAAACGCGCGCGCATCGCCTACTGAGCATTGTGCTGCTCACGGGCGCGGCACCGGCAAGCCCAGCGACAGGCCCAGTGCGGTCAGCGCCACGATCAGCAGTACCCAGAACAGCAACGCCACGCCAAGCATGCCAACGGCGCTCGGCGCGCGCACTGAGGGCAACACCAGCCAGTGGCGCAAAACCCACAACTGCGCCAGCAGCACCAGCGCCAGCAGCAGCACACTCAGTCCCACGTGCAGATGCAGGGGATCGACGCCGCCCATTAGCGCCGTGCCCAGATTGCAGGCCAGCAGCAGCAGCGCGGTCAGCGCCAGACTCAGCAGCACGATCAGCGCGCTGCGCCCCGGCGCCGGCCAGAAGCCCAGCACCACGCGCACCGCCAGCATCAGCAACAGCGTGGCCAGCAGCCACAGCAGCGCCGCGGCCAGCACGGCGCCGGCGGGACCCAGGCCCGCCCACGCACCCAGCCATGGCAGCAGCAACGATTCCAACTTGACTCCAGTGTTTGTGCTGGCCGGACGGCGCAGCACGCGTCGCGGCAATCCAGCGCAGCCTCAGCGCATCATTCCATGCATGAACGAGAAGCCGATCACCATGCCGATGACCCACATCACGATGCCGATGGCCAGCCAGATCAGCCAGTCGACCACCACGACGAGACAGGCCTGACCGTAGCTGATTTCACTGCTCGCCGGCGATTTCATCAACTTCTGGACCAGCCATGCGGTCACCAGGAAGTCGACGATGAAAATGATCAAGCCCGCCAGCATGCCGAGCCAGAACAGCACCATGCCGAGGACAATGTGGACCACGATCGCGGCGCCAATCACGGCCAGCATCGTGATCACGGCCTTGCCATAGCCGGGGTCGGATTTCACCACCAGCTTGCAGGCGAACAGCAGGATCAGCGCGCCGAGCAGGACCGCGATCAGCAGCCCGATCAGCCCGCTGATCAGTGCCACGCCAAGACCCATGCCCATCAGAGCACCGAAATCGTTCATATGCTTCCCCTTGCTGTTGGACGCCATGCCCCACGCACATGGCCCGCGCAGCAGGCTCGCCGCCGCAGGGGCGGGCAAGTCGCTGCGCCGCGGCGCGACAACCATCGCAGCGGCTGCGATTGCAGTAGGCTGGACTACCCGCCTCGCCCGGAGGCCGCTGATGACGCTGCGCAGCCTGTTCGTCGATTTCAACAGCTATTTCGCCTCGGTCGAACAGGAGGTGCAGCCGGCGCTGCGCGTCAAGCCGGTGGCGGTGGTGCCGGTGCTGGCCGAGTCCACCTGCTGCATCGCCGCCAGCTACAGCGCCAAGGCGTTCGGCATCAAGACCGGCACGCGCGTCAGCGACGCGCGCCGGCTGTGCCCGGAGTTGGTGCTGTGCCTGGCGCGCCCTGCGCTGTACGTGGAGTGGCACCATCGCCTGCTGGAGGCGATCGGGCGCGTGCTGCCGATCAGTCACGTCGGCTCCATCGACGAGGTCGAGTGCGAACTGCTCGGCCGCGAGCGCCAGCGCGCGCAGGCCGAGGCCTTGGCGCGCGCGATCAAGGCCGAGATCGCGCGCGAGGCTGAATTCATGCGCTGCTCGATCGGCATCGCGGCCAATGCCTTCCTGGCCAAGACCGCGGCCGACATGCGCAAGCCCGACGGCCTCACCGTGCTCGAAGCGAACGATCTGCCGCAAGCACTGCATGCGCTGGAGCTGCGCGACCTGTGCGGCATCGGTGCGGCGCTGGAGCAGCGCCTGTTGCGCCACGGCATACGCAACGTGGCGGCACTGTGCGCCGCCGATGCCGCCGCGCTGCGCCACGTCTGGGGCGGCATCGAGGGCGAGCGTTTCCACGCCCTGCTGCACGGCAAGTGGCTGCCACCACGACCGACCACGCGCAGCTCGGTGGGTCATTCGCACGTGCTCGGCCCCGAGTTGCGCAACGCGCGGGGCGCGCGCGCGGTGCTGCAAAAACTGCTGAGCAAGGCGGCGATGCGCCTGCGCCGCCTGGGCCTGCGCGCTGGCGCGCTGGCGGTACGCGTGCGCTACACCGGCGAACGACCGCGCTGGGAGCGCGATGCACGCTTTGCCGCCACGGCCTCCACGACGACGCTGCTGCGTGAATTGCGCGCGCTGCTCGATGATCCCGCGCAGCCCGCCTTGCCCGGCCCGCGCGGCGCGCGCCCGCTGGCGCTCAGCGTGACCCTGCACCATCTCAGCGACCCCGCAGATGCCGCGCCGGATCTTTTCGCGGCGCCGGCGACGACGGATGCGCTGGACACGACCATCGATCGCATCAACGCGCGTTTCGGCCACAACGCGGTGTACTTCGGCGGGCTCAGTGCGGCGATCCGCCACGAGGCCGCGCCGATGCGCGTTCCGTTCAATCGCATTCCCGACAGCGCCAGCGAGGCCACGCAGCATGAGCTGTGGCTGCAATCGCTCAACCGCTTCAAGGTTGCCGGCCAACAGGCGCACGCGGCGGCGGCGCGCGCGCGGCCTGCTAAGCTGCGCACGCCAGCCGCAAGCGGACCGGCTGCAACGGGGGACGAGACATGATCGCACGCGTCTGGCGGGGCATCACGCACAAGGACACGGCCGAGGCTTATCTCAAGTTTCTCAACAGCGTGGCGCTGCCGGCCCTGGCTGGAAAACCCGGGCAGCGTGGCGGTTGGGTGCTGCGCCGCTACCAGGGCGAGCACGCAGAATTCGTGATGCTGACGCTGTGGGATTCGATGGACGCAATCAGCGCCTGGGTGGGCGGCGACCCGCAGCAGGCCGTGTACACCGCCGAGGAGGCGCAGTACCTGCTCGACCAGGAAGGCCTGGTGCGGCATTACGAAACCGTGGGCACGGTGACGCCGGAGGCCGCTCAGAACACCTGAGCGTCACGCGAATCGCGCCACGTCATCGTCATGAAAACGGCGCCCGCAGGGGCGCCGTTTTCATGGTGCCTCGATCGCGACGCTGGCGATCACATCGCGCGGTTCAGGCTTTCTTGGCCGCGCGCTCCGCGGCCAGCGTGGCGCGTACCGCGGGGCGCGCCTCGACGCGTTTCATGAATGCCTGCAAGGCCGGGAACGGAGTGAGGTCCACGCCCAGGAAGCCGGCCCAGGTCAGCACCGTATACAGGTAGGCATCGGCCACCGTGAACTGATCGCCCATCAGATACGGCGCGGTACCCATGGCCGCGACGATCTGTCGGAAACGCTCGGCCAGACGCTCCTGTTGCGCCTGCTTCAGCGCATCGCTGGACGCCGGATTGAACAGCGGGCTGAACTGCTTGTGCAGCTCGGTGGAAATGAAGTTCAGCCATTCCTGCAGTCGGTAGCGCGCGAAGGTGCCGTTGGCGGGCGCCAGGCCGGCCGCGGGTTTCTGGTCGGCCAGGTACTGCACGATCGCCGGACCTTCGGTGAGGATGGCGCCGTCATCCAGTTGCAGCGCCGGCACGTAGCCTTTGGGATTGATCTTCCGGAAGTCGCTGCCGTCCTTGGTTTTTTTGCTGCTCAAATCAACCTGCACCGGCTCGAACGACAGGCCCAGCTCGTGCAGCACGATATGTGGCGACAGCGAGCAGGCGCCGGGGGAAAAGTAGAGTTTCATGCAGCTTCCTCGCAAAGGTGGATGGAATGTTCACAAGACGCGCGCGGCGCCTTGCAGGCATTGTGCGGGCGGCGTGCACCGGCACCAGCGCCGGCAGGCAGACACACTGTTGCCGCAGGAACGCACTCAGCGCTTTTTCGTGGGAATCAGATCGGTGATGCTGCCGTCCATGATCTCGGCGGCCATGGCCACGGTTTCGCTGAGCGTGGGGTGCGGATGAATGGTGTGGCCGATGTCGGCGGCCTCGGCACCCATCTCGATGGCCAGCACCACCTCGGCGATCAGATCGCCGGCATGCACGCCGACGATGCCGCCGCCGACGACGCGCTTGCTGGCGGCATCGAAGATCAGCTTGCTGAAGCCCTCGCTGCGGTCGATGCCCAGCGCGCGCCCCGACGCCGCCCACGGGAAGCGCGCCACTTCGATGGCCAGATTCTTCTCCTTCGCCTCGCGCTCGCTCACGCCCACCCAGGCGATCTCGGGATCGGTGTAGGCCACCGATGGAATCACCCGCGCCAACCATGCGCGCTTCTCGCCGGCGGCGACCTCGGCGGCCAGCTTGGCCTCGTGCGTGGCTTTGTGCGCCAGCATCGGATTGCCGATGATGTCGCCGATGGCGAAGATGTGCGGCACGTTGCTGCGCATCTGCGCGTCCACGGCGATGTAGCCGCGCGCATCCACGGCGATGCCCGCCGCCTCGGCGCCGATGCGCTGGCCGTTGGGCACGCGTCCGACCGCCACCAGCACGCGATCGAACACATCGCGCGCAGGCTTGGATTCGCCCTCGAACACGACATGGATGCCGTCTTTCTTGGCCGAGGCCTGCGCGACTTTGGTCTGCAAGTGAATGCCGGCCAGACGCTTGCTCAAACGCTGCTGCAGCGGCTTGACCAGATCGGCATCGCAGCCCGGCATCAGTTGCTCGGCCAACTCGACCACGGTCACCGCGCTACCCAGCGCCGCGTACACGCAGGCCATCTCCAGACCGATGATGCCGCCGCCGACCACCAGCAGCGACCGGGGAATATCGGCCAGCGCCAACGCATCGGTGGAATCCATCACGCGTGCGTCGTCCCAGGGGAAACCCGGCAGTTTCAGCGCCTGCGAACCGGCCGCGACGATGGCCTGCGCAAAGCGCACGCGCTTGACACCCTCGGGCGTGGCCACGTCCAGCTCATGCGGCGCAACGAACGTACCGGTACCCTGCAGCACGCGCACCTTGCGCTGTCTGGCCATGCCGGCCAGCCCGCCGGTGAGCTTGCCGACCACGCCGTTCTTGAACGCGCGCAGCTTGTCCAGATCCAGTTTGGGCGCGCCGAAGCTGACGCCATGCGCCGCCATGGCTTCGGCCTCCGCGATCACCTCGGCGGTGTGCAGCAGCGCCTTGGACGGAATGCAGCCGACGTTGAGACACACGCCACCGAGATTCGGATAGCGCTCGACCAACACCACATCCATGCCCAGATCGGCGGCGCGGAACGCCGCGGTGTAACCACCGGGGCCGGCGCCCAGCACCAGCAGCGCGCATTCCATATCGGCTTTGCGGCCAGCGGATGCGGCGGCGGCAATGACTGCGGGCGCAGCGACGGGTGGGGATTCGGTCCCACGCACGCTCGCACCCTCACCCCTCTCCCCCCTCCCGGCGGGAGAGGGGAGAGACGCCGCGCTCTTGACTGGAGAGGGGAGTGGTGCGGCTTCTGTCGTTTCGATCAGCGCGATCAGCACGCCCTCGGACACCGCATCGCCCAGCTTGACCTTCAGTTCCTTCACCACGCCCGCGGCCGGAGCCGGCACCTCCATCGTCGCCTTGTCCGATTCCAGCGTCACCAGGCCCTGGTCCCTGGTCACCGTATCGCCGGGCTTTACCAGCAATTCGATCACCGGCACGTCGCGGTAGTTGCCGATATCCGGCACCTGGGCTTCAAGTAGGGTGGGCATGGTGAACTCCTCGAAATGAATGGGTGCGATGAATGCAGCAGCGCTCAACGCGCGGGCGGCGTATCGGCGGGCGGGGCTGCAACATGCGGCACGTCGCGGATGGCGTCGTTGCCGGCGTAAGCGGCGCCCGGCGCGGGCGCGGGCGCTGCAGGCACTGGCGACGCGGCCGGTACGACGCCCAGCAGTTCGGCGATGGCCGCGCGCGCCTGCTCGCCTTCGAGCCCGAACCAGCTGCGCATGCGCAAATCGCGCTGCGGCCATGACAGCTCCAGACCATGCCCGACCAGCGCCGTTTCCAGCGCCCAGTTGTAAGCCGCCAGCGCCGAGGACGGGCGCCGCGTGGCATCGGCATCGAGCCACACCACCAGTTCGAAATTGAGCGTGGAACTGCCGAAGCCGACTAGCCACACCTGCGGCGCATGCGCGCCTTGCAGGCTTTGCGTGAACGGCACCGCGGCGGCGGCCTCCAGCGCGGCCTTCTTCACCAGTTCCTTGGACGAGCCGTAAGCCACGCCAAACGGCACACGCAGGCGCCGCGTGGCTTCCTGCAGGGTCCAGTTGATCAGGCGCCCGCTGACAAATTCCGAGTTGGGCACGAGGATGTCGATGTCGTCGTTGGTGGTGATGCGCGTGGCGCGGATCTTGATGTCGCGCACGGTGCCATGCACGCCCGAGGCCAACTCGACGAAATCGCCCACCTTGAGGCTGCGATCAAACAGCAGGATCAGCCCGGAAATGAAATTGTTGAAGATCGCCTGCAGGCCGAAACCCAACCCGATGCCGATGCCGCCGGCGATCAGTGTCAACTTGCTGACCGGGATGCCGGCCGCGCCCAGCGCCAGCACCACGCCCAGCACCAGAATCGCGTAATGGCTGAGTCGCCCCAGCGTATACAACGCGGCCGGATTGGCGTGCGTGTAACGCGCGCCATAGCCGGCCAGCCCGCGCTGCACCAGCCACGAGGCCAATTTTGAAATCAGCAGGATCAGCAGCGCGCCCAGCAGCATGCCGACGCTGAGGCTGTAACCGCCGCGGCCGAGCGTGACCAGGCGGAAGTCGAGCCCATCCGCAAGCCGCGTCTGCAGCGTTTGCAGCAGCGTCTGCATGGACGCCGTGTGGCTCATGCCGGCGTCGCGTTCAGAGCAGCAGTCGGCGCAGGTCGCCCAGCGCGCGCGCGATGTGGGTGGTGAAGCGTGCCGCCGCGGCGCCGTCGATCACGCGATGGTCATAGCTCAGCGATAGCGGCAGCAGCAGCCGCGGCTCGAAGGCGTTGCCGTTCCACACCGGCCGCAGCGCGCTCTTGCTGACGCCGAGGATCGCCACTTCGGGCGCGTTGATGATCGGCGTGAACGCGGTGCCGCCGATGCCACCCAGCGAGCTGATCGAGAAACACCCGCCGGACATGTCCGCCGGGGTGAGCTTCTTGTCGCGCGCCTTGACCGAGATCGCGCCCAGTTCGCGCGCCAGCTCCAGCAGGCCCTTCTTGTCGCAGTCGCGCAGCACCGGCACCACCAGGCCATCTGGCGTGTCCACGGCGATGCCGATGTGGAAGTATTTTTTCAGCGTCAGCGTGTCGCCGGCCGCGTTGAGGGAGGCATTGAAGGTCGGGAAGGCCTGCAGCGCCGCCACCGCCGCCTTGATCAGGAACACCAGCGGCGTGATCTTGATGTCCTTGTGCTCGCCGCCGAGCTGTTTGCGGAAAGCTTCCATCGCGGTGATATCGGCCTCGTCATGCTGTGTGACGTGCGGGATCAGCGCCCAGTTGCGCGCCAGATTGGCGCCGGTGGCGCGCTTGATCTTGCCCAGCGGCTGCGCCTCGACGGCGCCGAACTTGGCGAAATCGATCTCCGGCCAGGGCAGCAGGTTGAGCCCGTTGCCGCCCGCGGGGCGCGCGCCACTCCCTGCGCTCAAGGCTTGCTTGACGAAAGCCTGCACGTCCTCGCGCACGATGCGCCCGCCCTTGCCGCTGCCCTTGACCTGGGCCAGATCCACGCCCAGCTCGCGTGCGAACAAACGCAGCGCCGGCGTGGCGTAGGGCACCTGATCGGGCATCACCGCGCTGCTGTCGAAGCGCACGGGCGGCGGCGCAGCGACAGTCGCGGCGGGACGCGGGGGTGGTGCGGCGGCTGGCGGTGTAGGCGTTGGCGCCGACACGGCGGCAATGAGCGGCGTTGCGGCGGCAGTCGGCTTGGGCGGCGCAGCAGCGGCCACGCTGTCGGCGGCCTCGATCAGCGCGATCAGCACGCCCTCGGACACCACATCACCCAGCTTGACCTTCAGCTCCTTCACCACGCCTGCGGCCGGCGCTGGAACCTCCATCGTTGCCTTGTCCGACTCCAGCGTCACCAGGCCTTGGTCCCTGGTCACCGTATCGCCGGGTTTCACCAGCAGCTCGATCACCGGCACATCGTGGTAATTGCCGATATCCGGCACCTGGGCTTCGATCAGCGAGGACATGCATGCTCCTGCATTCGGCAATGTGCAAGCGTTGATTGTCGCGCAACGCGCCACGCACGTCATGCCTCGCGCGCGCTTGCTGGCGAATGCAAGGGTCGCAGGTGCGGGCAAGTGGAGTGCCGGTCGATTCCACCAACGCGCGAGCGCAGGCTCGTCATGACTGCGGTTGCGCGGCACGCAGCCAGATGCATGCGATCACTGCGGCGACGGCAATCCATAATGAGATCAATGCACTGCGGGCCGGCAGCCCTGTCCATGCGCTGCAAGCAGACGCAGTGCGAACCCGGTTCTGGGAGAGTGACTGTGCGCGAACGCACCGATGCCCATCGCGCCATTGCTGTAAAAAACCGCGTACTGACTCTTGATGTTTGTTGCTTGGCCAGTTCTCAGGAGAACTCTTGATGAAGCGTTTGTACAAACTTGTCGTACTCGCCGTCGCAGCGCTGGCTCCGCTGTCGGCACTGGCCGCCGATGGCTATGTCAACGGTTACGTGAACCTGCGCGCCGGCCCCGATGTGCGCTACCCGCGCGTCGTCACGCTGCCGCCAGGCACACCGATCGCCGTTTTCGGCTGCACCAATGGCTGGAGCTGGTGCGATGTTCGGGGCGATGGCGCACGCGGCTGGATTTCCGCGAATTACGTCAGTTATCCCTACAACAACCGACGCGTCGTGCTCTCGACTTACGGTGGGCGCATCGGCATTCCGATCGTCAACTTCGTGCTGGATGCGTACTGGGGCAACCATTACCGCAACCGCTCCTGGTATCCGCAACGCGCACAATGGGCGCGGCCCGATTACCGGCGGCAGCCATCGCGTTATCGCCCCCAGCGGCAAGGCCATTACCTGCCGCAGGGCCGTCGCCATTACCATTACCCGCCGCCGCATCCGGGTCAGCGTCATGGCGGCCCGGGGCATGATCCCGGCGGCCCCGGGCATGGTCCCGGCGGGCACAAGCCACCACAACCGCACGGCGGTGGCGGTGGCTGAGCATCGCGAGGACAGCCGCGGTGGCCTGTGCTGCCGCGCGGTACCGCTAACTTCGCGCACGCAATGCGCTGACCCAGTGATCAACGTCTGGATCAGTCTGTGCGCGATGCCACCGGCGCGCGCCGGATCAGCAGTTCGCGCTGCGGGAACGGCATCGAGATACCCGCCACGTCCAGGGTTTCCTTCACCCGGCGCGGCAAGTCCTGTTGCAGCGGCCACCAGTCGGCGCGCTGTGCCCACGCCCACAAGGTGATATTGACCGAACTGTCGCCCAGCGCGGCGACATAAACCGTTGGCGCCGGATCGCTGAGCACGCGCGCATCCGCAGTCAGCATGTCGCGCAGCACCTGCAGCGCACGCTCGACATCATCGCCATAGCCGATCCCCACCTGCACCTCGGCACGGCGCGTGCCGCGGCGGTTGTAGTTGACGATGACATCGGCACCGACCTTGGCGTTCGGGATCACCGCCACGCGGTTGTCGGCCAGCACCAACGTGGTGTGCATCAGGCTGATCGCCTCGACGCTGCCGCTGTAGCCGCCGGCGTCCACCCAATCGCCGGTGCGAAACGGCCGGAACAGGATCAGCAGTACGCCCCAGGCGAGGTTCGACAGCGAGCCCTGCAAGGCCAGACCAATGGCCAGTCCCGCCGCGCCCACCGCCGTCACCAGCGAGGCCGTGGGCACGCCGAGGAAGCCCAGCACCGACACCGCGACCAGCACGATCAGCGCGCCGTACAGACTGTTGCGCAGGAATGGAATCAGCGTCGGCTCGACGCGCGCACGCTTGAGTGCGCGCCGCATCAGGTTGGCCGCGCGCGCCGCCAGCCACAGCCCCAGCGCGAACAGCACGACGCCCAGCAGCAGGCGCAGGCCCAGATGCACGCTGGCGTGCGAGAGATTTAGCAAGTCCAGTCGGCGCAACAATTCCTGCATCGCGATATGCCCCGGCAAAGGCCAAAAGCCTATCAGGATGCTGAAATCCGCTGCGCTGCATTTTCCAATATTGTTCATCCACCCCCGGCAGCAGCGACGCACTTCTCAACACCCTGACTGCAGCATCCCGCCGCGCGCGGCTATCACCATCACCGGGTGGCGCCCATCGCAGCCGGCAAGGTGCTGGCAGAACCTGTCGTACGCATTCAATTTTGCTGTCGCCATGACGCGTGCGCAGGCGAACGGCGATGGTCGCGATCAGAAAAGCGCCGCGCCCGCGTCAACCATTGTCGGGTTTCAGCCTGCCGTCACCGACGCCAGCGCCAGCATCCGCGCAACGCGAGTGTGCGCGTGCGCACGGACGCAGTGTGCGCGCCATCACCACGCTTCACGAACCTTTGCAAAGAGCCGCCGGAAAGAGCTTGCAGCGCACATTCAGCGCATTTGTGCGGGCGCAGCATGGGCTCATGAAAACACGTGCTCCCTCACGCGCAGGATTTTCCCGTCCCGCCATCCTCGTGGTGTTCATGCTGCTGGCCCTGGCCGCAGCACCGGCACCGCGCGCCGCGGAAACGCAGTTGAGCATCCGCATCACGCCGCGCGCCGCGGCGCTGATCGCCGCTCTGCAGCGCGGCATGACGCCAACCGTCGCGCTGGCCAGCCTGCCGGCGCCCGGTTCGAACATGGCCTTCGCGCAATCCTGCAATGCAGCCGGCGGCAACGCCGTCATCGCCAGCACGCCAGACCTCGAGCAACGCGTTTGCATGTAGGCGCGCGGCACTCACGCAGCGCCCCGTTCGACGGATTGCGCTGCAGCGCAATAAACTTAGCGCCTCCCCGTTACCCGAGTACTGCCCATGGGCCTGGATCTGGTTCCCGCCGGACGCGACGTGCCGCACGAAATCAACGTCATCATCGAAATTCCCAAGGACGCCGAACCGGTGAAGTACGAGGTGGACAAGGCCTCGGGCGCGATCTTCGTCGACCGCATCCTGTCCACGCCGATGCGTTACCCGTGCAACTACGGCTATGTGCCGCACACGCTGTACGACGATGGCGACCCGGTCGATGCGCTGGTGATCCTGCCGCTGCCGCTGGTGCCGGGCTCGGTGGTGCGCTGCCGCCCGGTGGGCGTGCTGCGCATGACCGACGAAGCCGGCAAGGACTACAAGATCGTCGCGGTGCCGACTGCCAAGGTGTTCGCCGGTTATGCGCAGGTCGAGGATATCGCGCAGGTGTCCGCACACTGGAAGGAGCGCATCGGCCATTTCTTCGAGCACTACAAGGATCTCGAGAAAGGCAAATGGGTGAAGCTGGACGGCTGGGACGGAGCCGTACAGGCGCGTGCTGAAGTCCTCGCATCAAAACAGCGCTACGACGCCGAACACGGCACCTGACGCCGCCGCGAGTCGGGCCGGTCAGTGTGGGGCGTGCCTGGCCCGCCCCCCGGCAACCTTCACGCCGGCCGGTACACCTCGCCGCCGCCGTCGAGAAACTCGGCGGATTTTTCCTGCATGCCCGCATCCAGCGCGGCGGCGGTGTCCATGCCGTGCTCGCGGGCGTAATCGCGCACGTCCTGGGTGATCTTCATCGAGCAGAACCTGGGTCCGCACATCGAGCAGAAATGCGCGGTCTTGTGCGCGTCCTTGGGCAGGGTTTCGTCGTGGAATTCCCTGGCCTTTTCCGGATCGAGGCCGAGGTTGAACTGGTCGTCCCAGCGGAACTCGAAACGCGCCTTGGACAGCGCGTTGTCGCGCGCCTGCGCGCCGGGGTGACCCTTGGCCAGGTCGGCAGCGTGCGCGGCGATCTTGTAGGTGACGATGCCGTCGCGCACGTCTTTCTTGTCCGGCAAACCGAGGTGTTCTTTTGGCGTGACGTAGCACAGCATGGCGGTGCCGTACCAACCAATCATGGCCGCGCCGATGGCGCTGGTGATGTGGTCGTAGCCGGGCGCGATGTCGGTAGTCAGCGGACCGAGGGTATAGAACGGCGCCTCGTCGCATTTCTCCAACTGGCGCTCCATGTTCTCCTTGATCAGCTGCATGGGCACGTGGCCGGGGCCCTCGATCATCACCTGCACGTCGTGCTTCCATGCCACTTGCGTGAGCTCGCCGAGGGTGTCGAGTTCGGCGAACTGGGCTTCGTCGTTGGCGTCGGCAATGCTGCCGGGGCGCAGGCCGTCGCCCAGGCTGAAGGCCACGTCGTAGGCCTTCATGATGTCGCAGATGTCCTCGAAATGGGCGTAGAGGAAGCTCTCCTTGTGATGCGCCAGGCACCACTTGGCCATGATGCTGCCGCCGCGCGAGACGATGCCGGTGACGCGTTTGGCCGACATCGGAATGAACGGCAAGCGCACGCCGGCGTGGATGGTGAAGTAGTCCACGCCCTGCTCGGCCTGCTCGATCAGAGTGTCGCGGAACAGATCCCAGGTGAGGTCTTCGGCCACGCCGCCGACTTTCTCCAGCGCCTGGTAGATCGGCACGGTGCCGATCGGCACCGGCGAATTGCGCAGGATCCATTCGCGGGTTTCGTGGATGTGCTTGCCGGTGGACAGATCCATCACCGTGTCCGCGCCCCAGCGGATCGCCCAGACCATCTTCTCCACTTCCTCGGCGATGGAGCTGGTCAGCGCCGAGTTGCCGATGTTGGCGTTGATCTTCACCAGGAAGTTACGGCCGATGATCATCGGCTCGGATTCCGGGTGGTTGATGTTGCTGGGAATGATGGCGCGGCCGCGCGCCACTTCAGCGCGCACGAATTCCGGCGTGATGCGCGACTGGATGCTGGCACCGAAACTCTGTCCCGGATGCTGCTTGAGCAGGCCCTTGTCGGCCAGCGATTCCAGACGCCGGTTTTCGCCCAACTCCGCAAGGAGTTGATTCTCACGAATCGCGATGAACTCCATCTCCGGGGTGACTTGCCCCAGGCGCGCGTAATGCATCTGGCTGACGTTGGCGCCGGATCTGGCGCGGCGCGGCAACGGCAGGTTGGGAAAGCGCATCGCGGCCAGCTCCACGGCCTGGGCGTGGCGGCGTGCGAAATCGGAGCTGCGCGCGCCCAGGCTTTCACTGTCAGCGCGCGATTCAATCCATGCCGCGCGCAGCGCCGGCAGGCCAGCGGTCAGATCAATGCGCGCAGCCGGGTCGGTGTATGGCCCCGAGGTGTCGTACAGCGCCAGCGGCGTGTTGACTTCGGCGCCGAACAGCGCCGGCGTATCGGCCAGTTGCACCTCGCGCATCGGCACGCGCAAATCGACACGACTACCCTGCACGTGGATCTTGCGCGATCCGGGAATCGGCGCGGTGACGGCGACGGAGAGCGCGGCGCCTGCGCTCAGCAATTCGGAGACTTGCGCGTTCATGGTTCGTCCTCGTGGGCTGGGACGAAGCGGCGGCACCGGCGTGGCCGGTGAAGCTCCCTACGCCGGTATGAGCCGGGTCAGGTTCGAAGGGTTTTTCTCAGCCGCACGCTCTGCGCGCGCGGCACCCCCGCTTCAACGATGTATTCAAGCACGAAGCACGGGCCGGCGCCCATGCCCGCAAAACTCAACGGGGCGCGTAAGCGCGCAGGAACACTTCCACGGCGGCTTCGGCGTTGCGGCGGATGTCGACTTCCTCGCACACGTTGGCGCACACGAACAGGCGCCGCAGCGGCAGATCACCACGCAGCAGCGCCAGAAACTGGCTCGCCGCCATGGGAATGTCCTTGATCTCAAGCTTGCCGGCCGTCACAGCCTGGGTCAGAAAATGCTCGATCTTCTGCTGCGCGCGGCCCGGACCCACCTCCCACACCAGCCGCCCCAGACGCGGGTCGCCATCGGCGCCGCAATCGCCGAGCACGGCGCGGAACAGCGCCGACAGCTCGGCATTGGCGAGTACGCGCGAATGCGCCAGCGCGATCGCGCTCAGCGCCACGCGCACATCGGCTCCGGCCTGGAAATCGAACACCTGTTCGGGCATCAGCTCGCCACAACAGGTTTGCGCGGCCTCGCGAAACAGGCTGTCCTTGTCGCCGAAGTGGCTGTACACGGTGAGCTTGGAAACCCCCGCCGCCTGCGCGATGGCATCCATGCTGGTGCCCTCGAAACCGGAGCGCGTGAACAGCTTCTGTGCCGCGGCCAGGATGGCGCCGCGCTTCTCCATGTCCTTGGGCCGACCCGGACCCAACGCCCGCGCGTGTGGGCGGACAGACGCGAGAGCTGGCGGGGATGGCTTCACATCGCGACTCATACGCTTTAGTATACTCCAAAGTATAGTATTAGGCCATCCGTCATGTCCATCGCCAGCATCGCCCCATGGAGTCATGCCTATCTGCGCGCGCAGCGCGCGCTTAGCGCATGGATCGAGGCCGAAGGCCGCGCCGCGCGACGCCTTGCTTTTGCGGCACGCAGCGCAATGATGGCACTCGCTGCGCGCGAACGCGCGCAGTTGGCGCGCTGGATGGCGTGGCTGTTGCGCAGCCGCGCACTCGCGGCGCGCGGACTGGAACAGCGTCTGCTGCGTCTGGATGCGCGTCTGGCGCGCGCGGTGTCGGTCGCGGCCGCGCGTCTGCCGGCGCTGCCCGCGGCGCTGACGCAGACCGCACGCAACGCGCGCCCGACACTTGTCAGCCGCGCCGGATGACCTCCGACACTGCACTCTCGCGCCTGCATGCGGCAAACTCGCGATTGTCCCGCATCGACGCAATGCCTATGCTTGCGCGCTTGACCTTTGCCCCGAGTCTGCCCCGATGACGCTGGATTTTGAATTGGCCCGCCAGAACATGGTCAGCAATCAGGTTCGCACGTGGGAAGTGCTGGATGCGCGCGTGCTCGATGTGCTGGCCGCGCTGCGTCGCGAAGATTTCGTGCCCGCGGCATATCGCGATATGGCCTTCGCCGACCTTGGGTTGCCGCTGGGTCACGGCGAGGTGATGATGAAACCCGTGGTCGAGGGCCGCATGCTGCAGGCGCTGGAACTGGCCGCTACCGACAACGTGCTGGAAATCGGCACCGGCAGCGGCTTCATCACCGCATGCCTGGCGCGACTGGCCGGCCACGTGACCAGCCTCGATATCCACGCCGAGTTCACCGCCACCGCGCGCGCGGCCCTGCGCGCTGCCGGCTGCGACAACGCCGAGGCGATCACCACCGAGGCGGTGCGCGAGTTCGCGCCGGCACAGCGCTACGACGCCATCGCCGTCACTGGCGCCGTGGCCACGCTGCCGCAGCGCTGGCTGGGCTGGCTCAAGCCCGGCGGGCGTCTGTTCGTGGTGCAAGGGCGCGCACCGGCCATGCAGGCCACGCTGCTGCGCGTCGCTGCCGGCACCACTGAAATCCTGTTCGAGACCGACCTGCCGTACTTGCAGCATGCCGCGCCTGTTCCGCGGTTCGTGCTCTGAGCCGCGCCGCCTGAACCACGAACTCAATCCCGACGCTCCCCTGACCCCAGGAATCCATCCATGAACCGCACTGCTTCGCCCACGCTGCTCGGCTGCGCCATCGCGCTGGCGTTGATGCCCGCCTTCGCGCATGCCGAGGATCTGCTGCAGGCCTACCAGCAGGCGCGCGCCAGCGACCCGGTGCTGGCCCAAGCCGAGGCCATCAAGCAGGCCACGCATGAAGGTATCGTGCAAGCGCGCGCGCTGCTGCTGCCGCAGTTGAATGCCAGCTACAGCTACTCGCAGTCGCACGGCACCAACAGCAGTTCGCAGCCGTTCAACACCAACGCCGGTTTCCAGATACTCAATTTCACCAGTTCCAACCAAAGCTACGGCACCACGCTGCAGGGCACATTGTCGCAAACGCTGTTCAACTTCTCCGACTGGGCCAACCTGAAAGCTGCCCACGCCAACGCGCGCAGCCAGGACGCCACCTACACTGCAGCCGAGCAGGATCTGTATCTGCGCGTGGCCACGGCCTATTTCGGCGCACTCGCCGCGCAAGACCAGTTGACCTATTCCGAAGCCAACGCCAAGGCGCTGAAGAGTCAGCTCGACCAAGCCAAGCAGCGCTTCCAGGTGGGGCTGGCCGCGATCACCGACGTCAACGCGGCCAAGGCGCAATACGACACCGCCGTGGCCACGGTGATCACGGCGCGCAATTCGCTGGATGATGCGCGCGAGGCGCTGACGCAAATCACCGGCAAGCCGGCCAACGATCTCAGGCCCCTGCGCGAACATATCCCCATGAATGCGCCCACGCCCGACAACCTCCAGTCCTGGGTGGACATGGCGCTGAGCGACAACCCCACGCTGCTGGCTTCCGAACAGCAGGTCCGCTCGGCCAGCGACAGCGTCAAGGCCGCCTATGGCGCGCACCTGCCCACGCTGTCCGCGCAGCTCAGCTACACGCGCAATCCGGGCTGGACTGATCAGAACTCGCGCCTCGGTGGCCTTGGTCGATATCACACCGACAGCCTCAGCCGTGACACCGCCATCGGCGTGGTGCTGAACATCCCCATCTTCAGCGGCTTTGCCACGCAGTCGCGCGTGCGCCAGGCCATTTACAACCGCGAAAGCGCACGGGACGTGCTCGAGCAGAACCGTCGTGCGCTGGTGCGCAGCACGCGCAACGCGTTCCATTCGGTGCTGTCCGGCATAGCCAGCGTCGAGGCCAACAAGGCCGCCGTGGTTTCGTCCAAGAGTTCGCTGGATGCCACCCAGGCTGGCTACGAGGTGGGCACGCAGACCATCGTCGATGTGCTGCTCGCGCAGCAGACGCTGTTCCTGTCGCAAAGCGCCTACTCGCAAGCGCGCTACACACTGCTGCTGAATCGCCTGTTGCTGGCCTACGATGGCGGCAAGCTGGGTTATCCGCAACTGCAGGAAATCAACGCGCTGCTGCAGTAACCGGCGCCGCGCGCGCGGACGCGGCCAACTCGCGTTCGATCGCGGTTTCGATTTCGGCCAGCGCTCCGCGTCCGCGCTCGATCACGCCCAACGCCGCCGCGCCCATGCGCGCGCGCGCCGGCGCATCCTGCAGCAAGGCCAGCACCGCATCACCCAGCGCCGCGGCTTGTGCGATTCGCCACGCCGCGCCGGATGCCAGCAGCGCCTCGGTGATGTCCTGAAAATTGAACGTGTGCGGCCCAACCAGCACCGGCACGCCCAGCGCAGCGGGTTCCAGCGCGTTGTGACCGCCGATCGGCGCCAGGCTGCCACCAACGAAAGCCAGATCGGCCGCCGCGTAATACGTCATCAACTCGCCCAGACTGTCCAGTACGAAGCACTGCGAACGCGACGCCGGTATGTCATCCGAGCTACGTGTGGCCACGCTGAAGCCCGTTGCGCGCGCCGCCTGCGCGACCGCGCGAAAGCGCTCGGGATGGCGCGGCGCGATCAGCAGCAGCGCCTCGGGCAGCGCGCGCAGCACGGCGGCGTGCGCATGCAGCACGGCCTGTTCCTCGGCCTCGTGCGTGCTGGCCGCGATCCATACCGGGCGTGCACTGCCCAGCGCGACACGCACCTGCGCGCCGGCGCCACGCACGCTATTGGCCACGGCCATGTCGAACTTCAGATTGCCGACCACGCGCACGCGCTCGGATCGCGCGCCCAGACGCCGGTAGCGTTCGGCATCCGCCTCGCTTTGCGCCAGTATCTGCACCACGGCCTCCAGCGCGGCGCTGATCAGGCGCACGCCGGGCAGGATGGCGAAGCCGCGCATCGAACGCTCCGACAGGCGCGCGTTGACGATCATCAGCGGCACCCGCTGGCGCCCCGCCGTGGTGTACAGATTCGGCCAGATCTCGGTTTCGGCGATCACCCCCAGGCGCGGTCGCGTGCGCGCGAAAAAACGCCGCACCACGCCGGGCAAGTCGTAGGGCAGGTAGGTGTGGTGCACGCGCTGGCCGAACAACTGACGCACGCGCGCCAAGCCGGTGGGCGTACCCGTGGTCAGGATCAGCGGCACCTCGGGATGCCGCGCCAGCAGCCCCTCGACCAGACGCGCCAGCGCGTTGACCTCGCCCACCGACACCGCGTGCAGCCAGATCGAGCGCGCGCCAGTCAACCGCGGCACATAGCCGAAGCGTTCGCGCCAGCGCCGCAGATAATCGCGATTGCGCAGCCCGCGCAACATCAGGCGCACCAGCATCAGCGGCGCCAGCAGATACAGCAGCAACGTATAGAGCAGACGCGCCAGGACACGGTCCTCCACGAGGGCGCGGCAGTATAGGGCTCCGCGAAAACCTGCTGCGAAGCATCCGCCGGTCAGCGCCCCGCGCGTCGATCTGGAGTGCGCGCAACAACAAGCGACACGAGAGAATTTCGACGCCGGCACAGCGAGAGCCGCACAACGCGAGTGCTACCATGCGCCCCGCATGCCGCCCGCCCGCGACAGAATCCCGCGCCGCCTGCTTGCGCCGCGCCACTGGCCGGCGTGGCTGGGCGGTGCCGCGATCTGGTGCCGGCGCGGCGCCGCGTGGCCGCGCGCAATCTTCAGCTTTGCTTCCCTGAACTCGATGCCGCCGCGCAGCAGGCGCTGCTGCGCGCCAACCTGCGCAACCTGGGCCTGATGCTGGCCGAATTCGCGCTGGGCTGGATGGGCAGTGCGCGCGCGCTGGCGCGCGTACCGGTGCGCTTCGAGGGCTTGCGGCATCTGCACGAAGCGCGGGCCGACGGCCGCGGCGTGCTGCTGGTCGGCGCGCACTTCACCCACCTCGAACTATGCGCGCGCTTGTTGTCCATGCGCGTACCACTGGCCGGCATGTACCGGGTGATGGACAGCGCGGTGTTCGAGCACGTGGTGCTGCGCGCGCGTCTCGGCTACGCCGCGGCCATGTTCACCAAGGATGATCTGCTCGGCACGGTGCGCTACCTGCGCCGCGGTGGCGTGCTGTGGTACGCGCCCGATCAGGACATGCGCGGCAAGGACAGCGTGTTCGCGCCGTTCTTCGGCGTGCCCGCCGCCACCATCACCGCCACCCACCATCTCGCGCGTCTGTCCGGTGCCGCGGTGCTGCCGTTCGCGCACCGCCGCGTGCGCGGTGGCGGCTACGAGATCCGCATCGAACCCGCGCTGCGCGATTTCCCCGGCAACGACGTGCTGGCCGACACCACGCGCGTCAACGCCGCCATCGAGGCCATGGTGCGTGCCGCGCCCGCGCAGTATCTGTGGGTGCACAAGCGCTTCAAGGGCCGTCCTCCAGGCCTGCCGCCGGTGTATTGACGCTGCGCCCCGCGTCTTCGCGCAGCGCGGCCTTGCTACGATGCAGCACATGGAAACAGGGGCAACTTGATGTCGCGACACGCAACCGGGGCGCGCGGAATGCCCGGCCCACATGGGGCGCGCCGCAGCGACAACAAAAGTATCGTCGCGATCATTGCCCCCACCCCCCACTCGCACCTTCGGATCAGCCGTGGTCGCCACCGCGATCGCTGTTGCCGTGCGCAACCTTCGGCGCCGTTGCGCCAACCGGCAACGCGCGCGCGTTGGGCCAACCGGCCAGCTGAAGCGCCGCCTCGGCATGACCCAGCGCGATCATTTCCTCGGCGCGGTAAAACTCGTACACGGCGCAGCAATCGCCCGGCAATTCGATGAGCAGGTCGGGGCGGTACGCGGCCAGACGCAAGCGCGCAAGGTTGCCCTGCATCATGTCCATCGTCTGGCCCATCAGGTTGATCCAATTTGGCTCACGCGCGGGCTTGGGTCCGGGCTCGACCGGAGCGTGGTGGCCGGCGATGTGCTGCACGAAGCTGGTGAAGCGCTGCCGGTACGGGCCGCGCGGCGCGGGCTCGGCGACCGGCTTGCTGTTGCCGCGACGCGGGCCGTCCAGGCTCACGGCGATCAGATAGTCGTAGCTCTCGCGCAGCAGCGGCGTCACCGGCACCGGGTTGAGCAGGCCGCCATCGACCAGGCGCCTGCCGTCGATCTCGTAGGGATGAAACACGGTGGGGATGGCGATGGAGGCGCGGATGGCATCGAACAGCGGTCCGCGCGAGATCCACACCTCGCGCTGGCGTTCCAGATCGGTGGCGACGGCGGTGTAGCCGATGGGCAGGTTTTCAATGTCGGATTCGCCGACCAGATCGCGCACCGTGGCAATGATGCGCTCCCCCTTGATCAGCCCCGCGCCGGTGAGCGTCCAGTCGACCAGACGCAGCACATCGAGCTTGTCCAGCGAGCACACCCAGTCGCGGTACACGGCGAGCTTGCCCAGCGCGTAGATGCCGCCGACCAGTGCGCCGATCGAGCTGCCGGCGATGGCACTGATCTCGAAACCAGCCTCTTCCAGCGCGGCGATCACACCGATGTGCGCCATCCCCTTGGCGCTGCCTGAGCCCAGCGCCAGCGCCACGCGCGGACGCGCCACGGGAGTCGCCGCGGCACTCATGCGCGCGGCTCGCGCTGGTAGGTCCGCTGCGCCAGCGCCAGCAGCGATTTCATTTCCTCGCGCAGCGGCAGCGGCGCGACCACCTCGGCATCGGGGCCGTACTTGAGCACGTCCATCAGCAGCTCGCGCGAGTTGGCGTAGGGCACCTTCAACTCGTAGCGACCATCCGCCAGAAAGCGCCCTTCCTGCTGCGAGTGCCAGTGCGTGTCGGCCACCCAGCGCGCGGCGTGCGCGGAGAAACGCAGCACCGCGATGGCGCGCGGCGCGCCGGAAAAAATGCCATAGCCCGCGGCCAGTACGGCATCCAGTTCGGCATCGGGCACATCGCGCGCGCGCGCGCCGGGAGTTTCGACCTGGCGCATGCGATCCACGGCGAAGCTGCGCAGCGCATCCTTGTCCTCGTCCCAGGCGTCCAGATACCAGTTGTCGCGGTAGTGCACCATGCGCTGCGGCGACACCACGCGCCGCGTTTCATTGCCGGTGGAGCGCGCGCGATAAAAAAAGCGCAGTTGCTGCCGCGCCAGCACGCTGGCGGCGACGCTGCGGAACACGTGCTCGTCGAGGCGGCGCACGCCCTGCGTCAGCACGCGGATGCGCTCCAGCGGCGGCGCCAGGCCACCGGCGTGCTCGGTCAGCAGGCGCTCGATGCGCGCGCGAAACGGCGCCAACGCGCTGGACAACACGCCCGGATCGGCGCGCGCGACCACGGCATGCAGCGCCAGCAGCGCGGCCAGTTCCTCGCTGTTGAACCAAAAACCGGGCAGCTCGAAGCTGGCGGCCTCGGCGTAGCGGAAACTGGCGGCCTCGCCGCCACCGGTTTCGATCGGTGCGCCCAGCGCGTCGCGCAGATAGGCGACGTCGCGATACACGGTGGCGCGCGAACAGCCCAGCTCGTCGATCAGCCGCGCCAAGGGCACGGGCCGGCGCGCACCACGCAACAGGCGATGCAACAGCACGATGCGCTCGTAGCGATCCATACAGGGACTTCGGGTGGCTTCGCGCTAGCATGCGTGCGCGGCGCGGCCGCGGCAAGCCTTGGAACTTTCCGCGCTGGCGTGCGGTCGCTTTATGCAAGGCCTGAACACGTTCAGGCCTTGCGCGAGCCGCGGATGGCTTGCCGCGCAGCGCCGCCGCCACCCTCACCATTTCACACCACGAGTTTTCAATGACGCCCCGAATCATCGTTCGCATCATCTGCGCCACGCTGCTGCTGGCGCCCAGCCTGCCCGCTCTGGCCGCTGGCAGCGCATCAGGCGGCTCGACATCCGGCACCGATCCGCTGGGCTGGTCCGGCAGTGGACAGTTGGGCCTGGCCGCGACCACCGGCAACACGCGCTCGCAAAACCTCAACGCCGGGTTTGATCTGAAGTTTCAGTCCAATAACTGGATCTACCACTTCGACGGCAGCGCCCTGCGCAGCCAAGGTGTGATCAGCGTGAGCCTGCCCGGTCCAGGTGGCACGCCGGTCAACGTGCAGCAATACCGCGTCACCGCCAACCGCTACACGCTGGGCGGCAGCGCCGCGCTGGTGCTGAACCCGGAAAACCGTCTGGTCAGCACCATGCGCTACGACCACGACAACTTCTCGGCCTACCGCTACCAGGCCGCGATAGCGGTGAGCTGGGGCCACGTGCTGATCAAAAACGCCAGCACCAACCTCGATTTCGAGCTGGGTCCGGGCGTGAAGCGCTACCGCGTCGAGGGCGCCACGGCCAACCACACGGCGGCAATCGTGCGCGGTGCGCTGAACTACAGCCAGCATCTGACCGCCAACACGCACATCGAGAACCACCTGCTGATCGAAGCGGCCAGCTTCGATACCTTCGCCGAGGACACGACCAGTCTGGTGGTGCAGATAAACAAACGCCTGGCGCTGAAGGTGAGCTACCAGATCCGCCACAACTCCAAGCTCAACAATGTGCTGCTGCTGAATCCTTACGGCGGCGTCGCCAAGACCGACACACTGCTGACCACCAATCTGGTCTACAACTTCTGAGTGGGGCCGGGGCGGGGAACCGGAAATCATCGCGATCTCTGCTGGCTTGTCGTCCGCAACGGCGCGAAGGATCCCGGCGCGTGAATGTGCGTGGCGTTGGCTGCATCAATGCGGCCATGCATGCCGAGATGCTTCGTTGCGCTCGGCATGACACGCGAAAAACATTCGCCCGCGGCCATGCTGATTAACGCGAGGCACACGCCGGTTCTCCCCTCCCCACTTCCCCGTTCCACTCCTGCCTCCTGCCGGGTCCACGGGTGCGCTGTCTTGGCGCCGAAAGTCGCGGGCAAGGGGCCGCATGCGGCATGCTTGCGTCATGGCTACCCAACAACACATCGAACTTCTACCCGCGGTCGAGATCGCCAGTGGCCCGGCGCCGCGGCACAGCATCGTGTGGCTGCACGGTCTTGGCGCCGACGGCAACGATTTCGCGCCGATCGTGCCCGAGCTGACACACGGTCTGCCACCGCTGCGTTTCGTGTTTCCGCACGCGCCGCAGCGCGCGGTGACCCTCAACGGCGGCCTGCGCATGCGCGCGTGGTACGACATCCGCAGCTTCGATCTGGGCAGCCGCGCCGATGAGGGCGGCCTGCGCGAATCGATGGCGCAAGTACAGGCGCTGATCGCGCGCGAGCAGAGCGCGCATGGCATCGCGGCGGACAAGGTTTTCCTGGCCGGCTTTTCGCAGGGCGGCGCGGTGGCGCTGTGCGCGGCGCTACGCCACGCGCAGCCACTGGCCGGGGTGATCGCGCTTTCCACGTACTTGCCGCTGGCCGATCAGCTCGCCGGCGAGCGTAGCGCGGCCAATGCGCGCATTCCGGTGTTCATGGGCCACGGCAGCCTCGATCCGGTGGTGCCGCAGATGCTGGGCGCCGCCGCGCGCGACGTGCTCACCGCGCTCGGTCATCGCGTGGACTGGCACAGCTATCCGATGGCGCACGCCGTGCTGCCGCAGGAGATCGCCGATCTGCGCGCGTGGCTGGCGCGGCGGATGGGCGACTGAGCATGCGCGTGCCGCGCCGCGCGCTGCCCGACTTCTGCCACGGCGGCGAGCTGCTGGCGTTGGCCGTGGTCGCGCTGCTGGTGGCGGTGGTGATGCAGCTCGCGCCCAGCGCCGATGCGCATCTGCGCGCGTGGTCGCTGAGCCTGTTGTTCGCGGCGTGGCTGGCGCTGCTGCTGGGCGTCACGTTGTGCAAGTCGCGACCGTTGCTGCAGCGCCTGCCCGGCGCCTGGCCGTGGGCCGGCGCGTGGCTGCTCAGCGTGCTGCTGGTGCTGGTCGCCGCCAGCGTGGTGTGGCGGCTCGATCACGCGCTGGGCACCGGCTTGACCGCGCGCGATGCGCCGCGCTTCGTGTTCGGCAGCACCGCGGCCACCGCGCTGGTCGGCGCCGCGCTGCTGCGTTATCTGTGGGTGCTGGACGACTGGCGCGAGCGCCGCGACGCGCTGGCGCGAGCGCAACTGGAGGCGCTGCAGGCACGCATCCGTCCGCACTTTCTGTTCAACAGTCTCAATACCGCGCTGGCGCTGGTGTCGATCGATCCGCAAGCCGCCGAGCGCACGTTGGAGAATCTGTCCGATCTGTTCCGCGCCGCGCTGGATGACCCGCGCGAGGGCACGCTCGGCGAGGAGCTCGATCTGATCGATCGCTATCTGGCCATCGAGCAATTGCGTCTGGGCGCGCGCCTGCGCATCGCGCGCGACTGGGACGATTTGCCGCGCGAGCTGCCGCTGCCGCGCCTGCTGCTGCAACCACTGGTGGAAAACGCCGTCCACCACGGCATCGCCGCGTGCGCCGAGGGCGGCACGCTGGAGCTGCGCGGGCGACGCAATGGCAATGCGCTGGAGATCAGCGTGCGCAATCCGCTGCCGCACGCACCGGCACGCGCCGGCACCGGCCACGGCCTGGCCAATGTGCGTGCGCGCATCGGCTACCATTTCGGCGCGCGCGCGGCGCTGGAAGCCGGTGCCGTGGACGCGCACTGGCAAGTAACCCTGCGGCTGCCCGATGCGCGTACTGATCGCCGATGACGAACCGCTGGCGCGCGCGCGTCTGCAAGCGCTGCTGCACGATTGCAACGGCGCCGAGCTGGTCGGCAGCGTCGACAGCGCGCGCGCGGCGCTGGAAGCGCTGCCCGTGCTCAAGCCCACGGTATTGCTGCTGGACATCGAGATGCCCGGCGTCGATGGCCTCGCGCTGGCCGAGCGCATCGCGCGGCTGACGCCGCCGCCGCAGGTGATTTTCTGCACCGCCTACGCGCAGCACGCGCTGCGTGCCTACGAGCTGAAAGCCGCCGATTACCTGCTCAAGCCGGTGCGCATCGAGCGCTTGCGCGAGGCGCTGGAACGCGCGCGGCGCCTGCACGCCGAAAGCGCCGCGGCGCGTCCGCACCTCAGTGGCATGGTGCGCGGCATGCGCCAGCGCGTGCCGCTGGACGAGATCATCGCGCTGCTCGCCGACGACAAGTACGTGACCGTGCACCACAGCGGCGGCACGCTGCTGATCGAGGATTCGCTGCGCACGCTGGAGCAGACGCATCCCGAGCGCTGGCTGCGCCTGCACCGCAGTTGCCTGGTGCCGCGCGAGCGCCTGCTCGGCCTGAACACATTGCCCGACGGACGCATCGTCGCGCAGCTCGCCGGCAGCACCCTGCAACCCGAAGTCAGTCGCCGCAATCTGGCCAGCGTGCGCGCCTGGCTGCGCAACCCGTGAGGCATCCATGAGTTCATTAGCGCTGCGCATCGCCACCCGGCAAAGCGCGCTCGCCCTGTGGCAAGCCGGGCACGTCGCGCAGCGTTTGCGCCAGGCGCACAGTGGCCTGGTCGTGGAGCTGGTGCCGATGACCACGCGCGGCGATCAGGTGCTGGATCGCCCGCTGGCCGAGATTGGCGGCAAGGGACTGTTCCTCAAGGAACTGGAAGTGGCGCTGCTGGAACAGCGCGCCGACCTCGCCGTGCACTCGCTCAAGGATGTGCCCGCCGAACTGGAGCCTGGCTTCGCGCTGATCGCGGTGCTGGCGCGCGCCGACTCCGCCGATGCCCTGGTCAGCAACACGCACGCCACGCTGGCTGCGCTGCCGCGGCACGCGCGCGTGGGCACGTCGTCGCTGCGGCGTCAGGCGCAGTTGCGCGCGCTGCGGCCGGACCTTGAGTTGCTGGATTTGCGCGGCAACGTCAACACGCGTATGGCCAGGCTCGATGCCGGCCACTACGACGCCATCGTGCTGGCCGCGGCCGGACTGGAGCGGCTGGGTCTGGCGGCGCGCATCCGCAGCCGCCTCACCGCCCCCGACTGGCTGCCGGCGCCGGGACAGGCCGCGATCGCGGTTGAGGCGCGCGCCGGCGATGCGCGCGTGGCGGCTCTGCTGGCGCCGCTGCACGACGCCGAAACCGATGTGGTGGTGCGCGCCGAGCGCGCCTTCAATGCCGCGCTCGGCGGCAGTTGCACGCTGCCGGTGGCGGCCTGGGCCGTGCTTGGCGAACGCGAATTGCACCTGTACGGATTGGTCGGCGACGCCATGCGCGGCACCTTGCTGCGCGGCGAATTCAGCGGCACCGCGCAGGCACCCGAAGCCCTCGGCCAGGCCCTGGGCGCGATGCTGTTGCGCGAGGGCGCGGCAGCGCTGATGGCGGGACGGAGATAGCGAATGGAAAGTCGATAGTGGGAAGTCGAAATTGGGTGTGGATGCTTTCGGCTTGTCATCCTGGGCGTCGCGAAGCATCTCGGTGCGTGAGCGCGCGTCATGGTCTGTGCGAGCGCAGCGCGGTGATGTTCGCGTGGTTCCCGATCAGGCTGGGCGGACTGATTGTGGGCGATCTCGCCCGCGTCACGCAGTCGCTCTCGCAAGATCAATTCATGCCGCAACCGGCCACGCAACGGCAGCAGGCGCAGATCGAGGCGCGGCAGCACGCGCAACGGCAGGCCGTGGAAGCGCGCGAGCAGGCACGCCAAGTCAAGCATGTCTGCCTCGGTTGCGAGCATTCGCTGGATCTCAACGATCCGGCGCGCGATTTCCGCATGCACTGCGGCATCACGCTGTTCGACACCTGCCCCGCCTGCGGCACGCGCAAGAGTGCGTTCGGGCACTTCTGCCATCACTGCGGGCACGACTGCAACCGGTCGCACGAGCCTGCCGCCGTGGCGACACCGTGAACGCCTTGCGCCTGCCGCGCATGCGCGCCCTGTCCGTGCTGGTGCTGCTGGCGGGCACCGCGCTGGTGGCGCCCGTGCATGCGCAACTGGCGCCGCTGCTTCGCGCCCATGCCAGCGCGGACCTGGCCACGCTCTCCGCCCGCCAAGCCGCCGTTCAACGCTGGCTCCAGCAATTGGCCGTGCAGCTCGCGCATCAGCCAGACGACGCCAATGCGCAGTTGCTGCTCGGCATGCTGACCAGTGCACAGGATCGCCGCCAGGTCTACTTCGCGCGCGCCCACGCCCTCGCACCGCAATCTCCCGCCCTGGCCTGGATGTATGCGGAGACCTGCGACTACGAGCAAGACCACTGCGCGCAGCGCTTCCAGCCGTTGCAGCAGCTCGCGCCCGACAACGCCGCGGCGTGGCTGCCGGAGCTGGCCATCATCCCGACCGGCGCGCCTGCGCGACTGCTGCCGGGGTTCGCCGCGCAGCGCGCGCGGATCATCGAGCAGATCGCGGCCAAGCCGCGCTTCGACACCTACCGCATCGCCCTGATCCACCGCCTGCTCGCCGCACTGCACGGCGCGCCGGCCTCTCTGGTGCTCCTGCAAGGCAGCGCGGCATTCACGCGCTGGTTCATGGCCACGACGTTTTACACGGCTTGGGCCACGCCGCCGTTTCAGGGCGTCGCGCTGGCCTGCGAGCCGCGCCCGGCGGATACGCGCCTGCGGCAGGCCTGCTACCGCCTGGGTGAAACCATGGCGCTGCGCGGCGATACGCTGATGGCCAACCTGATCGGCAGCAGCGTGGCCATTGCCAATGCACCGGATGCAGGCGCGCGCAAGGCCGCGCAGGCGCGGCGCCGCGAGCTGCTGTGGCTGAACGATGCCTTGCAGCAGGCCGGCAAGCAGCCCGGATTCACGGCGCGATTCCTCGCGCTGTGGGACCGTGACCCGCGCGAAGCCGACGATGTGCGCGCGATCATCGCAGCGGCAGGTTTGCCGACGACGCCACGGCCGGGTTGGCAACCGCCGGCGCGGCGTTAGTCGCGTCCGGCGCTGCCTGCGTCACGGAACTGCGGCGCACGCGCAGCACCAGACCCAGCTCGACGCGGTCGCCGATGATGAAGCGATGCCCGCGCATGCCGAAGCGGCTGCGCTCGATATAACCGCGCGCCAGCACGCGGCAGGTGCCCCGGTCCGCCGGCGCGGTGGCGGCCTGCGTCGCGGCGACGGCGGGCGCCGTGCCGGCCGCGCCGCGCGCCGACGCAGCCAGTGCCGGCGCGGTTGTCGCGACCGCGGGCGCCGCGCTGCCGGCCGCGGCCGGCGTATCGGTCGTGCTCGCGCCGCTCGTGTCTGCGAACAAGGCGCAAGGCTGCGGCAGCAGATCGAAACGCACCGTGTGGGTGATGCCGCGCAGGGTCAGCGCGCCCTCGACCGGACCGCCCGTGCCGAGGTGCTTGACCGGAAACGGGACCGAACGGAAGTCGATGACCGGATACCGCGCGCTGTCGAAAAACCCGGGGCCGCTGGCGAAGGCTTCGTAGTCGGTGTTGGGCATGCGCAGCGAGCGCGTGTCGACCACGACATCGACGCGCGCTTGTCCGTTCGTGTCGATGCGCACGCGACCATGCAACGCATCGAGGCGACCAACGACCTTGCCAAACCACAGCACGTGCACGCCGAACTCGGCATGCGAATGCGTCGAATCGATGCGCAGCGACGCAGTGGCGCCGGCAGCCGGCAACGCGCAAACGCAACACAGTGCCGTCAGCAGCCAACGCCATGCGCGCGTCATGTCACGGTTGCCACGACTCGATCAGACGGGCCGTGCCGTCCGCTTCGCGGCGCAGGCGCAGCAGTCCGCAGGTGGGCAGCGCGCGCGGCGCCGACCAGCCGCACAGCGCATTGGCGAATTGCTCCAGACCCGGATTGTGGGCCAGCAGCAGCGCTCGACCGACCGCAGGAATTTCGTTGGCGATACGCTGCAGGGTGCCGGCATCAGCCAGGTACAGATCGGGCAGCAGACGCGCATCCAGCGCATGAAACGGCAGCACGCTGGCCAACGTGCTGCGCGTACGCGCCGCGGGCGAGCAATAAACCAGATCGAATATCCATTCCTGCTGACGTAGCCAGGTGCCGAGGCGCTCGGCGTCAGCCTCGCCACGCGCGCTGAGCACGCGATCGAAATCGTCCTGCTTGCCGCGCGGCGCGCGCGCCTCGGCGTGGCGCAGCAGGATCAGCTCGTGGGTGTCGGTGGTCATGGGCAGACTCCGTGACGAATGCCGCTGGCGGAAGCGCTCAACTGTTGCGCTTGATCCAGCGCAGCAGCGGTACCCAATCCTGCTGATGGCTGCGCACCTGCTCGGAGTTGAAATCGAACAAGCCCTTGCCGAGGCCGGCCAGCAGCACATAGGCCTGACTGTCGCGCAGCTCGGCCACCAACGGCACGCCAAAGCCGCGCAGGGTTTCCAGCGCCTGCTGACTGACGTTGGTCCACGGCTTGAGACGATTGGCCACCAGGCCCACGGCCAGCTTGCCGCGCTTGATGCGCGGCACCTGGGCCAGCTCGTGCAGCAGCGGCAGCGTGGCTTCCAGGTCGATCACCGAGGGCAGCACCGGCACCAGCAGCGCATCGACCGCATCCAGCCACGGCGCCAACTGCGCGGCGCCGACGCCGGCCGGGCTGTCGATCAGCAGGCGCTCACTATTGTGCGGCACCTGCGCCAGCGCGTTGCGTCGCGTGCCGTCGATGCCGAGCACGCCAGGCAGCGATTCGGGCCGGCGCGCGCACCAGCGCAGGCTGGAGCCCTGCGGATCGGCGTCGATCAGCACCGTGCGCTTGCCGCCTTGCGCATACGCCGTGGCGAGATTGGTCACCAGCGTGGTCTTGCCCACGCCACCCTTGCGATTGACCACCAGCAGCTTGCGCATGAGGCCTCCGGTCCGCGGCGCAAGAACGCCGCGCCGCGCAAGACTAGCAAGCCCGCGTGAAAGCGGCATGGTGCCGCGCGGCATCTACGGCGTTCGAATAGAGAGCAGAGCGCTCAGATTTTCCGTGTGGTTCATACGGAATCCTGATTCGCGTCGAAGTTCAGTAGCTAAAAGCCCCTCTCCCGCCGGGAGAGGGGTTGGGGTGAGGGTTCGGCGCCGAGCACATCGTCACCATGGATCCGGCAACGTCATGCAGCCATCGTGAACCCTCATCCGGCCCTTCGGGCCACCTTCTCCCGGGGGGAGAAGGGCCTGTCCTAAGCCTGTCACGATACAGCCTTCCACCAAGGCTCCCGAGACAGACGTTGCGCCAAGACTTTCCGGTTGCCTTGAGGTACGTGCCCATACGAAGGGTGGGGCATGAGAACGACAAGTCGCCCAGATGGGGCCTTGTGGACCAAGATTGTCCTGGCTGAGTCTAGCTGTTCGCACTCCGCAGTGTTGATGCGAAAAGCATGAGGTACAGCGTAACGCTTCCAGGCGGTTGATCCGAAAAAGATCATGGCCCGGAGCCCTGGAAGACTGTCGAAGAAGTATTTCAGCTCCGGTATGCGACATTCTCGTACTGCTTGAACGTAATCCTTCTGCTGCATTCCTCCATGATCCCCTCCTGTGGAGGGGCGCGGAAGCGGCGCCATATTGGCAAGCATTACCCGCTCCCAAATGCATTGACTGGTGGTGTCCCCTCGGTTGCAATCCGCGTGCTTCAGAATCTCCTCAACCATCGTCCAGGTCGGACTTCGATCCTCTTTTGAAGGCTTAGGGTCGTAGTAAAGCTTCCGGGAGGCATTGCCTTGCAGCGACCACTTTTCCGAGATCTGCGGAGGTCCGCATGCAGCCGGGCCGCCAGGCTCAATACCGACAAACCATAACTGCGCTTCGGGATTTCCATATCCAAGGAAGTCAAACCACTTGGACACGTCGTTGTCAGTAAGTTTCATTGCGTAACTCTGCTTGCATGATTCTGTTCACAGCGCTGCGTAGCGTGCTGGCGATCTCGGCCTTCAGGTTTGCAGGCGAAATCACTTCCACCTGCCCCCCAAACCCCAGAATCCACCAGCGCAACTGCGAAGTCAGATTCACCGTGGCGTGGATGCGCACATGGTCCGGCCCATCGTCGTCGATGCGCTGGTCGGCGCTCAGCGGCGTCTCGTACAAATGCTGCGCGGCGGGGCGCTGCATGCGCAGCACCAGGGCGATGGGGCCTTCATCGAGAAAGCCGAACGCACCCGAGCGCGCGTAGGTTGGCAGGTCGAAGCCGCCCGGATGCGTGGCGGCTTCATCGAGAATCTCAGCCGCGCGGATGCGGTGCAGCGCGAACTGGCGCGGATCGTCGTAGGGCACGATGGTCGCCACCAGGTAGCCGACCGCGCCGCGGTACACCAGGCCCAGCGGGTTCACCGTGTAGTGCAGCGTCTGCTGCTGGCTGCGGCTGTCGTAGGTCAGGCGCAGGCGTTGGCCGCAGTCGAGCGCGACATGCACGGTTTCCAGCACGCCGCCGTCGATGGTCGGCGGCAGCAGCGGCTGCGTCGGCTCGACCATGGCTACATGGCGATCCCAGTCGAAGCGGTGGCCGTCGCGACCCACGCCGGCAAGCACCTGGTCGGCCTGACGGAAATACGGCTGCAAAGCCTCATCGAGATGCGCCGGCAGCAGTCGCCCGAGATGACTGCGTGCCAGCCGCAGCACGATGGCCTGCAATGGCGACATGCCCGGCAGCGAGAAGCCAGCCGCTTCGGCGGCGTAGCTCCAGCCATAGGGCTTGGCGCGTTCGTCGGCTTGCAGCGGAAAGATCGACGACAACGCGATCAGATCGCGCTCGACGGTGCGCTTGGTGGCGTCCTGTCCCTCCGCGTGCAGACGTTCGACGATCTCGCGCGCGCTGACCTTGCGCGGCGCGCGCGGAATCATCTGCAGCACCAGCCACTGCCGGTACAGCGTCTGCGTGTGTCCGGCCATGCGACGGTCCTGGGCAGGAAGCGCCCGATGCTGCAGCAGCGGCGGCGGCCAGGCAAGCATCAGGCCACGAAGCCGATGCGCCGCGCGGGCGGGGCCTTGTAGCGACACTCCATCGCCAGCGCCGCGAGCAGATCGGTCAGCTTCGGCGCCACAGTGGTGAGCTGCAGATGCCGCAACGCCGCTGTCAGGTCGCCGGGTGTGAGGCCGGACAGTTGCGATTGCGCGCGCTGCGCGGCGGTCTCGGCCTGCACGTCCCAGGTGATGCCGAGCGTCACGGCTGCCTGTTGAATCAGGTGCAGGCGCTGCGCGGGCGTGAGAGCGGCAAAGCCCACCTTCAAATCGAAGCGACGCAACACGGCCGGATCGAGGTGTTCCAGCCGGTTGGTGGTGCAGATGAACAGGCCCTCGAAGGCTTCCATCTGCGTCAGTAGCTCGTTGGTCTGCGCCGTCTCCCAGCGCGCGTGCTGCGCGCTGCGTTCGCCCAGGAAACTGTCGGCCTCGTCCAGCAGCAGCACGTCGCCGTCGCGCCCGGCATCACGGAACATGGCGGCCAGGTTCGCTTCGGTCTGGCCGACATAAGGCGCGAGCAGGTCCGAGGCGCGCTTGAGCAGCAGCTCCCTGCCGATGTGCTCGGCCAGATGCTGCGCCAGCGCCGTCTTGCCGGTGCCGGGCGGACCATGAAACAACAAGCGCCCGGCGGGCTTGGCGCGCAATCGCGCCAACAGCTGCTCGACGGGTACATCGCATTGCAACGCCGCGGTGGTGAAGGGCAAACCTGCGTACGCAGGCGCGAGCGCGGGCAAGTCCTTGCCTTCCGCCGCACGCACATAGTGCCGGCGCAACAAGTCGACGGCGTGTTGCAGGCGTCCGGGTTCGTCCAATGCGCTGTCGGCCAGGGTGCGCCCGATGCGCGCCAGCACGCCCGGCGTCAGCGCGCGCGGTGACACGGCGCGCGCCAGCCAGGCCGGATCGATGGTCGCGCTGGCCGGCAGGTGCTCGCGCAGCACCTTCACCTTGTGGCGTCGGTCGGGCGACGTGACCTCGAGGATCACATCGAAGCGGCGCAGGAAGGCGGTATCGATGTGGTCGACGCGATTGGTCAACCACAGCGCCGGCACCGGGTTTTGCTCCAGCGTCTCGTTGAGCAGCGCCTTGCTGGGCTGATCGTCCCGCCTGTCCCAGGCCAGGGGAAACAAATCCTCGGTCTCATCCAGCAACAGCAACGCGGGGCCGGCCACGCGCAGGATGCCTTGCGCGAAGCGGTATTCGAGGAGACGGTTCTCCGGGCTCAGCGGATTCTCGTGGCGATGATCGCGTGCCTGGATGGCATACAGCGGCACGCCCAACGTCTGCGCGAGCAGCCGCGCCAATTCGGTCTTGCCCGTTCCCGGCACGCCGTGCAACAGCACGTTGATCGATGCCGCACGCTTCTGCAGACCGCTGCGCAGGCGCATCAGGATCAATTCAATCGGTTCCGCCAAATGCGGAAAATCGGCCAGGCTCAGCATGGTCGCCGGTGCGCGAAACACCAAACGCTCCACGGCCTCGTGCGCCGAGGTCATGGGCTGCAGCAGAGCGCCCAACAAGCCTTGCGGAATATGCAGACGCGCTTCCAGCGGCCCGCCGATGCCAAACCGGCGCATCAGCAGGCCCGAGCGCGCGAGCGCGCCATCGCGCGCCAGCAGCTGCTCGGCGCGGCCGTTGGGCAGGCCCAGGATGCCATCCAGCCGTGCGCTAAAGATCGGATCGAGACAATCCAGCAGCAGCGGCGCGAGTGCTTCGGCCAGCGCGGGTTCCAAACGGAACACGATACGCAGCAACAGCAGGTGCAGCGCACCCCGCTCCAGCCCCAATGGACGACCGAGTATCTGCAGATTGTCGAGTAGCACACCACCGCGCGTCGGGCGCGCCGTGAGTTGCGTGACAAAATTTGCAGCCGCATCGAGCTGGGCTTGGACATCGTCTTCGATATCGATGCCCAGAAAGCGCCGCACGCTCGACGGCATTTGCGGCGGCGCGGGTGCTTTGTCGCGTTGCTGTTGCTCGCGCGGCAGGCCATACACACCCAGCATCAGGCAGGCACGGCACGCCCACAGCTTCGGCAGATTGCCCCACAGCGCATCACCCCACAACGGTGGCAGGGCGACGTGCGGTGTCGCGCATGTCTCGGCGGCGTCCGGCAAATCGATGCGGGTGAACGCGTCCACGGCAGGCTCCTGATCAGGATGGAGCCCTTAGCATCCACGGCGCTGCGACAACCCGTGTCGCAGCCACTCGCAGGTGCTGACGACAACCGGAATCCAGTGCCTTTATGACCGAGTCACTGGATGACCAGCTTCGCTGTTGTAAGGCGCTTCCGGCCTGCGCCGGGATGGCGACTTGCTCAAATCACTTGCGGTGGCCTGCCGGCGCAGCCGACGCCTTGCAGGTCTCGCCGCAGTCGCCGGCGACCTGGCGCTGGAAGAAATCCGCGATCAGGTGGAACACGTGCTTGCGCTGCGCGGGCGAGCTGAGGCCGTGCTTGGCGCCGGGGTAGGTCATCAGGCGGAACTGCGTGCCCTGATTCTGCAGCGCGCTCATCAGCTCGACCGAATTCTGGAATAGCACGTTGTCGTCGGCCATGCCGTGCACCAGCAGCAACTTGTGGCTGGGCAGGTTCTTGATCCAGGGGAACACGCTGCTGAGTTGGTAGCCCTCGGGGTTCTGCTGCGGCGTGCCCAGATAGCGCTCGGTGTAGGCGGTGTCGTAGAGCTTCCAGTTGGTCACCGGCGCCACCGCCACGCCGCCGGCGAGCTGCGCGGCGTCGTGGCTGAGCAGCATCACCGTCATGTAGCCGCCGTAGCTCCAGCCGAAGGCGCCGATGCGCGCCGGGTCCACCCAGGGCTGCCGGCGCAGCCAGTCGATGCCGGTTTCCTGGTCCTGCACCTCGACCTTGCCGAACTGGTGATACACGGCATCGGCGAAGACGCGCCCGCGCCGCGCCATGCCGCGGTTGTCCAGGGTGAACACGACGAAGCCGTGCTGCGCCATGTATTCGTTGAACAGGTCGGGCCAGGTGTCGGTGACGCTCTGCGCGCGCGGGCCGCCGTAAAAGGTATCGAATACCGGATAGCGCTTGCGTGGATCGAAGTGCAGTGGCTTGTACACGCGGTAGTACAAGGTCTGGCCATCGGCGGCCTGCAGCGTGCCGAACTCGGGCTTGATGTGGTCTTTCAGGTACGGCCAGTACGGATGCGCGGCGTCCAGCTTGTTCTCCTCGATCCACGCCAAACGCTGGCCGTCGGCGGCGTGCACGCTGACTTGCGGCGGCTGCTCGGGGCTGTTGAAGGTATCCACGTAGAAGCTGCCGTCCGGCGCGAAGCTGGCCACGTGCGTGCCGGCGCGCCGGCTGATGCGGATCGGTGCATCGGCCGTGCTGCCGTCGAGCTTGAGCGCGTAAATCTCGCGATCGGGCACGAAATCGCGGTTGGAGCTGACGTACACCAGGCCTTTCTTTTCGTCCACTCCCAACACGCCATCGATATGCCACGCGCCGGTGCTGATCGGGTGCAGCAGGCGGCCATCGTCGGCATACAGGTACAGCATGTTCCAGCCGCTGCGCTGCGAGCCCCAGATGAACTCGGGCTTGCCCTTGAGAAAGCGCAGGTCGCTGTTGACGTCCACCCAGGTTTTCGAGGTTTCGGTCAGCAGCGTCGTTTGCGCCAGCGTGGCGGCATTGACCTTGACCAGTTCCAGCTTCTTCTGGTCGCGCGCCAGCCACTGATAGGTCAGCGCCTTGGCGTCGGGCAGCCAGTTCACGCGCGCCAGGTACTCGGCTTGCGCGGGCACATCGATGAAACGCGGCGCGCCGCCCTCCGGGCTGATCAGGCCGAGCTGCCAGATCACGTTGGGATCGCCGGCGTAGGGATAGCGCTGCTTGACCACCTCGGTGTGGTCGGCATAAATCTCGAAACGCTCGGCGATCGGCACCGGTGCGTCGTTGTAGCGCTCGAAGGCGATGGCCGAATCATCCGGCGCCCACCAGTAGCCGGTGTGGCGATCGAGTTCCTCCTGCGCGACGAACTCGGCCTCGCCGTCGTGGATGGTGCCGTCATCGTCGGTCAGCTCGCGCAGCTTGCCGTCGCGCAGGTCGTACACCCACAGGTTCTGCTCGCGAATAAAAGACACGTAGCGACCCAGCGGCGAGATTTTTGGATCGAGCGCGAAGCCCGCGCCGATGGGCAACTCCTGCACGGCCTTGTCGGCGGGCGCAGCGAGCCGGTACAGGTACAGCTTGCCGTTGAGCGGAAACAGGATAGCCTTGCCGTCCGGCGCCCAGTGGTAGTCGAGGATGCCGCTGTACATGGCGGTGCGCTCACGCTCGCGGCGCGCGCGTTCGGCGGCATCCAGGTACTCGCCGTGCGGCTCCAACGCGGCCGCGGACACCAGCAGCTTGAGCTTGCCGTCCTTGCGGTCGTACTCCCACAGATCCATGCGGTACTGGTCGTCGCTGCTGCCACGCAGGAAGGTGACGCGCGAGCCGTCCGGGGCGATCTTCAGCCCCATCACGGTGGGGCCGGACAGGGACGGACTGTCGTAGATGCGGTCGATGCTGAGTTTTTCGGCCATGGCGGGGGCGGTCGTGCCAAGCAGTGCGGCGAACAGGAGCGCAGTGGTCAGACGCATGCGGGCAGACCGGCATTGGGGACAGCCTGCGATTAGACCCGCGCGCGCGCCGCGGCGCCAGCCGGGGATGGGGCTTGCACGACGATCCATCATCGCAGGTGATCAATCTTCGGAGACCAGCGCGGGCGTGTACCGCGCTGCGCCGCGTTGAAAATGCGCAGGAACTCTCTTTCTTCGATATCCTGCCCGTTCCATACGCGAGCGGATGCTTGCCAGCACCGGCACCCGCACCTACCCTGCCGCGATTGCGTCCCGGAAACCACCCCATGTTCAAGACCCCGCTGCGCGCCTTGCTGCTGACGCTCGCGCTGCTGGCCTTGGCCGCCTGCTCGCGCCACGCCGAGGAAGTGACCCCCGGCGGCGGCACCCCGCAGGCCGCCGTGGCCGACGGCTACAAGCTGCTGCGCGACAACGACATCGATGGGCTGTACCGACACGCCCTGCCCCCGGCCGACTACGCGGCAATGCGCGCGCGCTGGAGCCGGGATCGCAATCTGAGCCAGTTCTCGCCGGCCGACCGCGCGCAATTCGCCAGGATGATGACCCTGCTCAGCGCCCCCGGTGCCCAGCAATTGCTGTGGGTCGAGATGAAGCCCAGGCTGCTGCGGGCGCGCCAGCGATATCAGGCACGACTGCCGGCGATGCTGGGCATGCTGCGCACCATGGCTGATACCGGCGTGCAGCGCTCGACCCAGCTTACGGCTGCGGAGAAGGCGCAGGCGCTCACGGCGCTGGGCGTGCTCAGCGCGTGGGCCGAGAAGACCGACTGGCTGAGCCCGGACAAGGTCTACCAAGCGTTGGGCGTGCTCACCGCCACGGCGCAGAAAATGAGCTTCCGCACCCTGAACGAAGCACTGTCGATGCCCTATCCCGAGGCCATGAAAGACGTCGGTCACCTGTGGAGCGGCGTCAAGCAGGTGCTGGACGTGTATGGCCTTTCGATCGACACCATCCTGGATACCGCGCAAATCAAGGTGCTGTCCGACGACGGCAACGTGGCCGTGGTGCGGACCACCTTCGATGTGCTGGGCACGCCGGTCACGCGCGACAGCACGCTGATTCGCCAGGACGGTCGCTGGTACGACCGCGACACCTTGCTGCATTGGCGCGCGGTGCTGGCCGAACCGGCCGCGGCCGCCAGCGTGGCCAAGCCGGCCCGCACCGCGGCTCCGGCCAGCGCCGCCAGCGTGCATCGGGTCGCGACACCGGCCGTGGCCGCCAGCGCGCACGCGCGCAAGCCCTGATCCGCCGATGGCCGCACGCCGCATTCCCGAGGGCCGCGCACCCTGGACGCTGAGCCTGCTCGGCGCGCTGCTGCGGCCGTGGCTGAAGATCAAGCGCGACCCGGCCGAGCCGGCGCAGTTGCTCGATCCCGAGCAGCCGGTGCTGTACGTGATCGAGCGCCGCGGCATCTCCGACACGCTGATTCTCGATCAGGCCTGTCTGGAAGCCGGCCTGCCCTCGCCGCTGCGCGCCGGGCGCCGCCTGGCCGCGCGGCGCCGACGCGCGCTGCTGGCGCTGGAGCCGCAGCACGGCCTGTTCGGGCCGCGCCGCCGCCACGCCGCGCGCGACGGCCTGCTGGCGCAATTGCGCGCACTGCAGGCGCAGCCCGGGCGCGACGTGCAACTGGTGCCGGTGTCGATCTATGTCGGTCGCGCGCCCAACCGCGAAAGCGGCTGGTTCCGCGTGCTGTTCAGCGAAAACTGGGCCGTGGTCGGCCGCTTCCGCCGCCTGCTGGCGCTGCTGTTGAACGGGCGCGACACCATCGTGCATTTCTCGCCGCCGGTGTCCTTGCGCAAGCTGCTCGCCGAGGCCGAGGGCGAAGCGCCGCCGCGGCTCGCGCTCAAGCTCAGCCGCGTGCTGCGCGCGCACTTCCGGCGCGTGCGCGTGGCGGTGATCGGCCCCGATCTCTCGCACCGGCGCACCCTGGTCGATGCGCTGCTGGCCAGCGAGCCGGTGCGCCTGGCCATCGTGCAGAGCGCGCTGAAGGAAAAGACCAGCCGTGCCTCGGCCCTGCGCCGCGCGCGCGGCTACGCGATGGAGATCGCCGCGGATTATTCGCACCCGGTGGTGCGCTCGGCCTCGTTCCTGCTTTCGGGCTTCTGGAACAAGCTGTTCGACGGCATTTCCATGCACCACTTCGAATCGCTGCGCGCGATCGCGCCCGGCCACGAGGTGATTTATGTGCCCAGCCATCGCAGTCACGCCGACTATCTGCTGCTGAGCTATCAGCTCTACAAGAGCGGCCTGGTACCGCCGCACATCGCCGCCGGCGTCAACCTCAACCTGCCGCTGGTCGGCCCGCTGCTGCGCCGCGGCGGCGCGTTTTTCCTGCGCCGCAGCTTCAAGGCCAACGCGCTGTATTCCAGTGTGTTCGCCGCCTATGTCGATCAGTTGCTACAGCGTGGCGTGGCCATGGAGTACTTCATCGAAGGCGGACGCTCGCGCACCGGACGCCTGCTGCCGCCGCGCGCCGGCATGCTGGCGATCACGCTGCGCGCGTTCCTGCGCACGCCGCGCCGGCCCGTGGTGTTCCAGCCGGTGTACATCGGTTACGAAAAGTTGATGGAAGGCGACAGCTACCTCGACGAGCTCAGCGGCCGCCCCAAGCAGAAGGAATCGCTGCTCGGCGTGCTGCGCGGCTTCGGCGTGCTGCGCCAGCGCTACGGCCGCGTCACCCTCAACTTCGGCGAGCCGATCCTGCTCGAACGCGTGCTCGAACAGCACGCGCCTGACTGGCGCGGCACGCGCGGCAGCGAGGACGAACGCCCGAACTGGTTTCCCAAGGTCGTCGACCAACTCGCCGAGCGCATCCACGTCGAGATCAACCGCGCCGCGCACGTCAATCCGATCAACCTGCTGGCGGTATGCCTGCTGGCCACGCCCAAGCACGCGCTGGCCGAGCAGGATCTGCGCAACCAGCTCGCGCTGTACAAGACCCTGCTGACCGAACTGCCCTACTCGGCGCGCGTCACCATCACCCCGGCCGCGCCCGATGAAATCATCGCCTACGGCGAGCGCATGGGCTGGATCCGGCGCATCAAGCATCCGCTCGGCGATGTGCTGGTGACCGAGGGCGACCCGGCGGTGCTGCTGAGTTATTTCCGCAACAACGTGCTGCACCTGTTCGCGCCGGCCGCGTGGGTGGCGGCGTGTTTCCTCAACAACCGGCGCATGGCGCGCGCCTCGGTGCTGCGCATGGGGCGGATGGTGTACCCGTTCATCCGCAGCGAACTGTTTCTGCCCTGGGATGACAACGGCTTCGGCGAGCGTCTCGGTGAGACCGTCGAGCTGTTCGTGCGCCACGGCCTGCTGCAGACCGTGGGCGATGCGCGTCTGCTGGAGCGCGGCGCCGGCCAGGACGATGAGGCCTACCAGTTGCGTGTGCTCGCGCACAGCCTGTTGCAGACCTTCGAGCGCTACTACATCGCCATCGCCACGCTGGTGAAAGCCGGACCCGGCGTCTTCACCGCCGCCGAGCTGGAACAAACCTGCGTGCTCACCGCGCAGCGCCTGTCGCTGCTGCAGCAGTTGACCGCGCCGGAGTTCTTCGACAAGGCCTTGTTCCGCGGCTTCATCCAGCAACTGCGCGAGCAGGGCGCGGTGCGCAGCAACGCCGAGAACAAGCTGGAGTTCGATGCCGAGCTCGCCGCCGTGGTGCGCGATGCGCGCCTGATTCTCTCGCGTGGCGTGCGCGAAACCGTGCTCAAACTGGTGCCGAGCGGCGACGCGACGCCCGCCGCCGCGGGCTGAAACCACGCGCGCGAACGCGCGCTACCACAGCCCCGGCACGAAGCGCCGCGTACGCGCGCGATACGCCGCGTACTCGGGCCAGCGCGCCAGCAGCAGGCGTTCCTCAAGTGCAGCCTTGGCGTTGAGCACCAGCAACAGCGCCAGCACGATCAGCGCGCGCCCGCTACCGCCGGCGCACAGCGCCCAACCTGCTGCGCCCAGCAGCACGGTCACATACATCGGATGCCGCATCCAGCGATACGGTCCGTCGGTGACCAGGTGCCCCTGCGCGCGCGGCTGCGGACGCACGTTGAAATTGCCGGGCCGGTTATGCAGCAACGTCCACGCGCCCAGCAAAACCGCCAGCAGCAGCAGTACGACACCCGCCGGCTGCCACGCCCAGTGCCACGGCGGCACCAGCAGCAGCGCAGCGAGCAGGCCAAACTGGGCCAGCACGAACAACCAGGCGAGGGTGGCGGTGCGCAGTGTGGCCTTCTTCACAAGACCAGAGTAGCGCGTCATGCGCGCACCCGCTCTTTGCAGAGCGGGCGACCCTGATATTACTGCTACGGCATTGGAGATAATTATGTTTCAATCCGCGCCCGCTCTTTGCAGAGCGGGCGACGTGAGCTTTTGTTCGTCGGGGAAATCTCCGATGTGTTTCAATCCGCGCCCGCTCTTTGCAGAGCGGGCGACGCGCAGGCCACGTTCGCGGCGAACGCCGAGCACTGGTTTCAATCCGCGCCCGCTCTTTGCAGAGCGGGCGACTCGTCCCCACTGCGCCCTCGGGCGCCTCGCTGGGGTTTCAATCCGCGCCCGCTCTTTGCAGAGCGGGCGACCGGCGATGTGCATTGGGCTGCAGGCGGCGGTGTAGTTTCAATCCGCGCCCGCTCTTTGCAGAGCGGGCGACGAGCCATCCTGCGCGGCCATGCGCTTGATCTCATCGTTTCAATCCGCGCCCGCTCTTTGCAGAGCGGGCGACACATGCTCGCGATCCCATTGACCAGGGGCTGCAGGTTTCAATCCGCGCCCGCTCTTTGCAGAGCGGGCGACCTCCGCATCGTTGCCGTTGCCGGCGACATGCAAGCGGTTTCAATCCGCGCCCGCTCTTTGCAGAGCGGGCGACCCTCGTCACCCATCTGCTCGAGCGAGTTGAAAGTGTTTCAATCCGCGCCCGCTCTTTGCAGAGCGGGCGACCGGGCACCAGGAGTCGAACCCGGCTCAGCAGCTTGGTTTCAATCCGCGCCCGCTCTTTGCAGAGCGGGCGACGCCGCGGCTATGCAGCGGTGGCGCTTGCTCCGGTGTTTCAATCCGCGCCCGCTCTTTGCAGAGCGGGCGACCAATGCTAGGCGCACTTTGCAGCCTCAATTGTTAAGTTTCAATCCGCGCCCGCTCTTTGCAGAGCGGGCGACGGCTGCTCAACTGCACATACCCATCGGGAGGGAGTTTCAATCCGCGCCCGCTCTTTGCAGAGCGGGCGACTCCACCTCGTCAACTTGCTGATGGGAAGCATGAAATTTGCTTCCTGCCGCGAACCGTGGAGCGTGACTGCAATTTTGCACTGCCGGGGCAACACTTGATAGCCCGGCATCATGCGCAGCAAGACCTGCGCCAGCGCGCGAACCCGCCGGGTTTGCGACTGCGATCAGGGTTCGCGCATCAGACCACGAGCGGGCCATCGAAATCGATGGAGCGGAAAGCCCCATATTGTTTGACGCGCAACTCGGCGGGTTCGGTGATGCGGTAAAAACGCAGATTGTCTTCATCTTGATTGATCTCAGCCAGCAGTTCGCGCTCCAGCGCTTCGTACCGCATCTCGTTGACCTGGCATTCGAACACGGATTTTTGCACGCGCTGGCCGACGCGCTCGCAGGCTTTGGCCACACGGCGCAGGCGCTTGCGGCCAGCGGCGGTTTCTGTGGAGACATCGTAGGCGACGATGATGAGCATGACGCACGCACCTCAGCGAGCCAGATACGGCAGATAACCATCCATCTCGCCACGCACCGCGCGCGCGAGCAACCGCGCCTGCACGAAGGGCAGCAGGCCGATGGGCATTTTCTGTTCCAGCAGCGGATGGGTGATTTCCTCCTGTTTGCGCTCCTGCCATGCGGCGACGACTTTGCGTCGGCCCTTGTCGCCCAGCAACACGGCGCCGCCTTCACGCGGATCGAAGTCGGCTTCGGTGAGCTGGCCGCGGTTGATCAGGGTGAGGGCGAGACGATCGCAGAGCACGGCGCGGAATTCTTCCTGAAGATCAAGCGCCAATGCCGCGCGACCGGGGCGCACGGCATGCAGGAAGCCGAGCTGCGGGTCGAGCCCGGTGGCTTCCAGCGCGGAGCGGCAGTCGTTCATGAGCATGGCGTACAGGAACGAGATCAGCGCATTGAATCGGTCCAGCGGCGGGCGGCGGGTGCGGCCGTCGAGCTGGAATTGCGCGCGCAGTGCGGGCTTGACGATGTGGTTGAGCGCGGCGAAGTAGCCGCGCGCGGCCTCGCCTTCGACGCCGCGCAGGGCGTCGAGCGTGGTCGCCACCGCCGTGGCGCGTAGCGAGGCGGCCAGATCGGCGGCGCAGCGGTCGAGCAGGGCGGTGTCGCCGGCATCCGCGGTTTCGCGGGCGCCGCGCTGCACCAGAGTGCGGCTGTTGCGAATCTTGCCGGCGATGCAGGCGCGCGCCAGTTCCAGCGTGACAACCGGATCTTGCGCGGCGCGGTGTTGCGCGAGGCGCAACAGGATATTGCCCGACACCGGCCCTTCCATGCGCGCCTTGAAGCGGCCGGAATCGTCCAGCAGCACCAGCGCCTTGCCCTCGTCCGCCAGCCGGTGCACCAGTGCGGGCGAGACCATGATGTTTCCAAAACACACCAGCGCACCGACATGATGCAACGGCACTTGCAAACGTTTTTCGCGTTCCACGTCCACGCGCAAGGTGGCGTTGTCCAAGTGGACGTAGGCCAGCGGGGTCATGATGTAGAGCGTGTTTTGCAGGGTGATCATGTGGATGCCGGATCGAACAAGCGCGCGCGTTGCTCGCGCTGTTTGTCGCGAGCCGCCAGCGCCTCGGGCTGGCAGATCTCCTTGAGCGAGCATTCCTTGCAACGCGCGTCGTTCACCGGCGGCGGCAGTTGGCCGGCGGCGAGCATGGCGCGGATGGCAGCGACGGTCTCGATGACCAGCGCTCGCAGCGCCGGGGTGATGTCCACCTCGCGCCGGCGGTGGCTGCTGGCGTGATAGATGGCGCCGCGCGGCACGGGGCGATCGAGCATGTCTTGCAGGCACATGGCTTGCGCCGCCAACTGGATGTCGTCATGCGCTTTTTGACGCTTGCGGCCGTGCTTGAACTCCACGGGGAACACCGTGCCGTCGGGGTGGAACTCCACCATATCGGCCTTGCCGATCAGCCCCAGTCGTTCCGACCACAACGGCAGCGCCCGCTCGACCTTCACGCCATGCCGCACTTCGTAGCCGGGCGTGTCCACCAGATGGTGCACCGCCTGCCCGCGCGCGGTGTGGATGTTGTCGACGAACTGCTGCTCCAGATGGATCAGCCCACACTGTCGCGGGCAGTAGACCCAGTGCTGCAGGGCAGATAGCGCAATCGGTTCGGCTTCGATCACGGTGCTAGCATGCCAACAAGCAAGCGGATTCGGAGTGCATCATGGCCGCCGTACTGAAAGATATCGAAGCGCAAGCCTTGCTGCTTTCGCTCAAGGAACGCGGTGAACTCATCCATCGCCTGATCGTGAGCCTGGAAGGGCCAGTGGAAGACACGCCCGAAGCCATCGCTCAAGCCTGGGACGAAGAAATCGCCCGGCGCGTGGCCGACATGGAAGCGGGGCGCACACAGTGGATTCCGGCAGACGAGGCCATGTCCAGAATCCGCGCCCGCATTGGCGCGGCCAAAGCCGCCCATGCGGATTAGTCTTTCTGACGAGGCATTGGCCGATTTCGAAGCGGCCACCGACTGGTATTTGACAGAACTGGCGTTTACCGCAGCGGACGACTTCGCTGACGAATTCGAACACGCGTTGACGTTACTCCAGGCGTTCCCGGAACTGGGTGTTGCAAGCCAATACAAAACGCGCGCGTTCACTCTGCCAAAGTTTCCCTATTCGCTGATCTACCAGGTGTTTCCCAATCACATTCGCATCATCGCGGTTGCCAACCACAGCCGCCGCCCAGGGTATTGGGCCGGGCGGCGGTAGGGTTTTCAAACCTTGCGCGACAGCGAAACACCTGCAGGCAGGCTCGCCTCGCTCACCCTCACGTCGTAATCCGCAAAGCTGCGTGACACGTCCACACCCGACTTTCGAGCGACCGCTATGCGCTCGAACAAAGCGTGGGCAGGCGCGTTGCCCAGTTCCGAATCGTGCTTGAACACATACAGCCCGCGAGTGGACATTTCGCCCCGGGCAGCGGAGCGGTCGTGTTCGAACATCTGCGCCAGCGCCTGCCAGAGCAGTTCCAGATCGTCTTCGCCAAAGCCGGTTTGCTTGGCAAGAAAGCTGGAGACGAAACCATGCGCGACGTAGAGGCCGTAAGGCACGGTGTGCTTGCGGCCCATGGTGCGGTTGTCGCCACTCTGCTTTTCGGCTTCGGCTTCGGTCGCCACGGCCATGCGGGTGATGGAATGTTCCTGCGCGACGATGGGATCGACCGAGCGCGCAAAGGTGAGCTGCACCGGGCCGCGCACCTGGCCGCAGTTGGTGCTGGTGGACATGACGGCGCCGAAGGTGCGCACATCGAAGAAATTCTGGCACATCCAGTCGCGCGCCTTGTTCACATCGTCGCCGCTGCCTTTGCGCTTCTTGTCCTTGGCGGGTTTTTTGGCTTCGCTGGTTTTCTCGATGCCCTCATCGGGCGCGGACTCGGCAAGCTCGGCATCCAGCTTGAGCGCGGAGTAGGCGCGCTGATGCTGCTGGTTGAGGATGGCTTTTTCGCGCACGTAAATCTCGAAACGTTTTTCGCCAGCTTGCGGATCACGCATGTCTTGCTCGCGCGTCATGGCGACGAAATTCCGCACCTTGCGCTTGAGCGCCACATCGGTGACCAGCCCGTGGCCGGTTTCGGCATCCAGGCGCGGCAGGTTGCCGGCGTCCGGGTCGCCGTTGGGGTTGCCGTCTTTCACGTCGAAGAGCAGCACGAAATCGTAGCGGTTGGAAAGGCTCATGGGGTTTGCTCCTGGGTCTTGGACTCGGATTTGGTGAAAAAGGCCTGGCGCTGCTGGTAGTAGCCCAGCGCGAACCGCGCCTGATCGGGCAAGGGCAGAATGCGCGGCGGAAAGGTGGCGGCGTCGAAGCCGTCCATGACCTCGCCGATCAAGCGTTCGCGGGTGATGGCCAGGCCCGGCGACAACTTGCCCAGGTGGTGCTTGCTCAGACGCAGCAGGGTGGGAAATACGGCGGCTGGCGTGCTGGATGCGGCGCCGTAGTAGCGATCGCGGATGGTGGCGTTGAGGCCGGGACTGGCGTCTTCCTGGATTTTTTCCAGCGCGGCGAACAGGCGCCCCAGCCGGTAAGCCGGGTTGGTGTTGGCGGGATCGAGCATGGGTGTGAACTCCTTCTCTGGGCTGTTGCGAAAGCGAATGAAGCGGTTGAAGCTGGCCTTGATGGCGGCGGCGCGGGCATAGGTGGGTTTTTGCTCGGCGCGGCAACGTTGCACGGCGAGATTGAGCAGCGTGGCCGGATACGGCAGCCCTTCGAGGATGGCGCGCATGACTTCGCCGCCGAGATTGGGCGGGATGTTGTCGGCCTTGTTCAGCAGCGCCACGCCGGTGAGCAGACGGAACAACGACAGGTGTGTGGGGTCGTGCGGCGCATGGGTGATGGTGATGTCGTCGAAGTGCTGGGCGATGCGTTTCGCCAGATCCGCGGCGGTCGCGGTTTCCCAGAAACGGATGCTGATGCGCGCGGCATTGGGCGCAAGGCCGAGGACATGAAAGCGCGTATCCTTGCCGCCAACGCTGAACTGGCCGGATGCAATGGCTGCGTACAGCGCCTTGATCGCATCGGTGTTTTTGTCGGGGTTGTCCTTGGGCGGGTCGCCGAACAGATCGACCATCGTGTTTTCAAGGTCGTGCGCTTCCTCGGCCCAGAACACCGTGGAGGAATCACCGACCTGGATGCGCTGACGCGAATCACGGGCGAGCAAGTGGTTCAGGGCCGTGGTGTAGGCGAAAGCGGCGGGCTTGCCTACGGGAGACGTGTAGCCCTGTTGCTTTCCATAGGAGGCAAAAGCAGGTGTTTGACCACCGTTGCTCCCACCCTCGTTTTTATTATTGATGGAAACAATGTTTTTATTAACCGTTGCGCCGGGTTTGTCCCACACGCCTTTGACCGGTGCATGTAGCCGCTCGATGGCGGCGGGCTGCCCGCTGACGAGACACGCGCCGTCGGGTGCGTCCTCGTTCTGCACCGCCGTGGCGACAACCACTGCCGGGCGCTGGCAGACCAGCCCGAGATCGCCGTGCAGACGAAAACTCAGGATGGGATTACCCGCTTCGATGTCGGCCAGCGCGGCAAAGCCCGCGAGCGTTTCCGGGGTGAGACCGTCGAGAAACGCCAGTACTGCGCGGATGCCATCGTCCGCTTGCACCGTGTCGGGCAAGTCAGTAATGACTTCGCGGAATTTCTGCCGCATCGTCAGCAGGCGGGCAAGGTAATCGGCTTCTTTGTTCTCTGCGCGGCTTTTTTCGAGCTTCTTGGCGTCCGGGATACCGAGCACATATTCGGCGTTGTCCCACAGCAGGTTCGCCATCACGCCCGAGGTTTTCTTGGCGCCTTGCGGCACCAGAAAGCGCTGGCCGATTTTCTTTTTGCCGTCATCACTGCGGGTGTCGGCAATGTTCAACAATTTGCCGTCGGCGTCGATTTCCAGAACGAAAGGGATTTCCTTGTCTTCCAGCCCGAAGGCGGGCAGTCGCTTGGCCGGGTCGGGGTCGGCCTGTTTGCGACGGTAGTAGGCGTCGAGCGCTTGCAGAATCATCCGCGCACCTCCGCGCTGTCCCAGGCGGGCACCTGCACCACGCCGTGCTCCATGCGTGCGCGGAAGAAGCGCGGCTGCGGGTCGGAGGGGTTGGAGAAGTCCAGATCGTGCAGCATGAAACCCAGGTCGCGGGATTCATCAATGGGCTGCGGCTCGGTCGCGGCATCGTCAATCAGGCGGAACTGCGCCGCGAACTCGCGCGTGCCGAGGTAGGGTTGGTTGACGCATTGCCCCTTGCGCGCGCGGCGCTCGAACATCTCCTGATATTTCGCGGGACTGGCGTCGGGATCGCGCTCGCGCAGGAACTCCAGATCGGCATGCACGCGATAGGCCACGTCGCGCAGAAATAGCCCGGCGCGCTGTTGGCGGTCGTCCTCGACATACAGCGCGAGATCGCCATGGCCATTTTTCATCGCGGTCTCGACGTTGCGCGTGGAGACCACGCTGGCCACCTCGTTGCGGCGCAGGTTGATCCAGCGGATGGCTTTGAGCACCTCGATGCGGCGCACATGCCAGCGGATCGCCGGCTTCCACAGAATGGCCTCGAAGCAGGCGCGCGCGGCGGAAGGAGTCATCACGTCGTAGCTCACACGCTCGACTTTCATTTCCGGGCGGGTGAAACAGGCCCATGGGCCGGAGAGTTCCAGGCAGTAGGTTTTCATGTCATCCCTTCTGTAGGTCAGGCGGCAAGCACCTGGGCATACCCCGCCTTGCCGTAATCCCGGATCTTGTGGTCAGCCGTCACCAGACACAGGGTGTGGACGCGGGCGGCGGCGATGAGGAAGCGGTCGGCGGGGTCGCCGTGAGGATTGCCCGGGAGCTGGGTGCTTTCAAAAGCGGTTTCCGCGTCCAGCGCCAGCAGTCGCAAGCCCGGCATTGCGGTGGCGCGACGCACCCACTCGCGGGTGGGTGCCGAGAGGCTGATTTTTTCCTTGGCGCACAGCATCCCGATTTCCCACACGCTGATCGCCGAGACATGCAGGCGATGCTCCCGTCGAGCACGATCGATGGCGACAAGCGTTGCAGCGGATAGCCGCCGTGGACTGCCTTCAGCGAACCAGAGCCAGACATGGGTATCGAGCAGCAAGGATGGGCTCATTTTTGGTCTTCGCCTGGCTGCAAACCGGCATAGAGATCATCTTCGTCGCCGCTTTCCGCCGACCAGACCTCGCCCGATGGGGCAACGATGTCGCCGTGGATGGTGACTGTGCCCTTCATGTAGCCGAACATGCTTTTGGGTGTTTCATCGACGATTGGCACCAGTTTGACCAGCGGCTTGCCGCGTTTGCTGATCACCAGCGGCTCGCGCGTCGCGGCAACCTCGTCGATCAGTTTCAGGCACTTGGCCTTGAATTCGGCGGCGTTGATGTTCATGGGCGACTCCAAGTGACTATATGAAGTGGTCATGTTAGACCTGCCCGTCGCTGCCGACAATCCAACTGCTTGCGGGCACTGCTGGAGCGCCTTCGCCCACCCGCAGACCGAGCAGCGGGTGGTACAGCAGATCGTTGGTCTGCGCGTACAGGCCGGGGATGATTTGCGCGATGTCGCCTTGACGTAGAAATTTTTCGGCCTCGTGCCGATGAATGTTCACGGTATAGCGCTGCAGCTTGCGCATCAGCCAGCGTTCGGGGCCATCTTTGCGCAGGATGTCGAGCCACTGTTCGATGCTGCCGTCCGCGCCGTCAGCGCCCCGGTAGAGCACGATGATGGGCGCGCTGTCCTCGTCCTCGATCAGCTTGAAATGCTCGGCGGCGGTGCGGAAATTGACGGCCAGCTCAAAACCGTCGAGGGCGTTGCCGGCCATGCACAAGTCGGCGCAAATGCCTTTCTTGTCGAGATCGCAGGCGTGGTACAGGCGCTCGAAGTAACGTGCGAAACGTTCGCGCGCGAGCGGGTGCTCGGTGACGCCGTGCAGCACATCGCGGCAGGTGTCCTCGCCACGCCGCAGCAAACCCGGTGGCGCGGGTTTGGGAGGCACGAAGACAACCACCTCGCCCGGCTCAGCTAGCCGGCCTTCGCGGTTGCAGCGGCCTGCCGCCTGGGCGATGGAATCGAGCCCGGCCAGCGCGCGATAGACCACGGGAAAGTCCACATCCACGCCCGCTTCGACCAATTGCGTGCTGACCACGCGCGTGGGAATGCGCGCCTGCAGTCGCGCCCGGATATCGGCGATGACCTGCGAGCGGTGCGCACCGCACATCAGCGCGGACAGATGCAGGGCGCCGGGGGCGCGTTGTTGCAACTGTTCCCACAAGGCGCGGGCATCCTTGCGTGTGTTGACGATGGCGAGGGCGGAGTCGCGCGCCGTCAACGCATCCGCGAGCGTCGGCCAGTCGGTGGGCGCGTGCCAGTCTGGCGGCAAGTGCACATGAATCCGCTCCAGCGCCGCGTAGAGCGCATCGGGGTCATCGATGAGTTCGCGCACGTTGTCGAGGCCACGCAAGTTCTGACGGGCGTCGAAGTATTCGCGAGTGCTCAAGGCGGGCTGGGTGGCGGTGGACAACACCACGCTCACGCCGTAGTGCCGGCTCAGCAGGTTGAGCACATCGAGCATGGGCTGCAGGAATTCGGGCGGCAGCAGTTGCGCTTCGTCGAGGATGACGACGCTGTCCACCAGGTTGTGCAGCTTGCGGCAGCGCGAGGTGCGCGCGGCGAACAGCGACTCGAAGAACTGCACATTGGTGGTGACGACGATGGGTGCGTCCCAGTTCTCGCAGGCCAGGCGCGAGGCGGATGTTTCTGCATCAGGCGCGGACTCGGCGTTGCTGTGGTGCTCGATGACGGACTCGCCGAAGATGTCGCGGAAGATGTCGGCGGTCTGCTCGATGATGCTGGTGTAGGGGATGACGTGGATGACGCGGCGCTTGCCGTGGATGCGCGCATGCTCCAGCGCGAACGCCATGCCGGAGAGCGTCTTGCCGCCGCCGGTTGGCACGGTCAGCGAGAACAGTCCCGGCGCGAGCGCGGCTTTCCCGCGGCACTGGCGCAGGATGTCGGCGCGCAGGGTGTTGACGGTGGTGGCGGGCGCTGCCGCCGCCATCCGGGCCATATGCGCGTCGAACAGCGGCGCGAGTTCGGCGAGGGTGGGCCACTGGTTGCGCCGCGCGAACTTGTCCGCGTCCATGTAGCGCTCGGTATCGAGAAAATCCGCATCGACCAGTGCCGAGAACAACATGCGCACCCACAGCGCGAAACCGTTTTTGCCACCCGGAATGGCGCGCAAATCAGGCTTGAAATCGCCCGCATCGATCACGTCGGCGGGGGGATTGACCGCCAGGGACTCTTCCAACTCTGCACGGCTGTCGGCGCTGGTGAGTCGCACTTCCAGCCCGCCGAACCAGTCCGCCAAACCGGCGTGGTGCCCCGCAATGAGATAGGCCAGCACGCGGCCCGCATTGCCGAATCCCGCCTGTTTGAAGTGCTCTTTGGCCAGCATCGCACCGGCGGTCGAATGCGGCGCCTTGCCGCCTACCTCACCTTTGATGTGGGCATCGGCTTCGAAACCGCTAGCCTGGCGAATGTAATGTTGGAAGCGCGGGCGGTACTTGCCGAGATCGTGCCAGCGCCCAGCCAGACGCGCCCATTCGGCACCGTAGTGCTGCGCAAAATCGCCCGCAAGCCGGCCGACTTGCGTCAGATGCTCAGCCAGATCGTGCGGCGCGCGCCAAGTGCCGTCCGGTGCCCGCGCTGCATGCGCGATGGGTCGGTTGCTGCTCCCAGTCATACGCGCCCCCTCGGTTGGGCACCTTACGCCATCGGCGAGAATGAGGGCGTAGATTCCTCGCCGCATGTCGCAAATCCTGCGACGAATGGCGCCGGTTTGCTCATCGTCGCGCGCGGCTTTGCATGTCGCTGCGCAACGCCTGCCGCAGGAGCGGGCTGGCGAGACCGCCCTCGACGCGCGCCTGGATGCGACCGTCGGCGCCGATCAGCACTTGCGTGGGGGTGACGTGCACGCCGCCGAAGGCCGCGGCGATGCGGCCATCGCGGTCCCACACCAGTGGGTAGGTGATGCCGGCGCGCGCGGCGATGGCGCGCAGTGCATCGGGATCGCTGTAGCTCATGGCCACGCCGATCAGGGTGAAGCGCCCCGCATCGGTACGCGCGAGGCGTTCCAGCACCGGCAGTTCAGCCACGCAGGGCGCGCAATCGGGCGCCCAGAAATCGATCAGCACGGGCCGACCGCGCAACCGCGCGAGATCGATGTTGCCGCCGCCCAGCAGGGGCATCACCAGTGCCGGCGCCAGTGTGCCGGCACGGTGACGCCACGCTGGCGCCAGTGTCCACCACAGCGCCGCCCCGGCCGCGAGGGCCAGGGCGAGCGCGAGAACCGCCTTGCGCCCAGCCATCAGCGCGTCAGCGGCAGGCTCCAGATGTGCCCGTTCACCGACACCAGTTGCAGCGTGTACGGCCCATTGGGCAGGCTGAGGCCGCTCTGGGTCGGACGCAGCTCGACCATGGCCTCCGCACCCACCGGGCCGATGAGGCCAAACTTGCCGCTGTGGATTTTCTGGTACGGGAAGTCGTTCTTGAACGCTTGCTTGGGCGTGCGCGCCAGCAGCATGCCGTCCCATTCCTCGACGATCTGCCCGCCGTTGCTGATCAGCGAGGCGCGCAGCACGTTGGACGGCTCGGCCGGGGTGCCGGCATCGACATAAGCGTGGAAGCGCACCGTGCCGTTGGCCGCAAGCTGGCCCTGACTGAGCGTCCAGTGGTGCTTGGACGGGCTGGTGGGACCACCGTGGAAGGGCGTGACCACCGAGCCGCGGTAGTAGTTGTAGGTCAGCACGATGAAGGCCACGCTGATCCAGAACAGCACCAGCGCCAGACGCTTGAAGGCGCGCTCGGAGATCGGCAGCAAACTGGCGCCGCCGATCCAGTTGAACCAGCCGCTGCCGGCCAGCTTGGGTTTGCGCCTGGCCAGCCAACTGTCCACCGAGTAGGCGCCGCCGCCAGCGAGGAACAGGGTAATGCCGATGGCGAAGTTGGCCGCGGCCATGGTCCATTCGTCGATACACGTCGCCCCTTGCCAGCCGAACAACAGCATCAGCGCGATGGACAGGCCAATCGTGGCGACCGCGGCGATGCGCGTGAACAGACCGATGATGAGCATGGCGCCGGCGATCATCTCGACCGCGCTGAACACCACGATGCCGATGTACAGGAAAGCGAAGTGCTGCAGCAGCCAGGCGACGAGGTGATCGGTGCCCAACAGCGCGCCGGGCATCGCGGTCTGGAACTTGTAGGCCATCCAGTGGCCGGCGGTGTCGAGCTTGGACGGCGCGTAGATGAAGCGGCGCGTGCCGCCACTCCAGTAGATCCAGCCTTGCACGAAGCGCACGGCCAGCAGGGCGATGGCCGCCATGCGCCAGCCGCGCGCGGCGTCCGGGCTGGCGAGGGTTTGCGGGGTACTCATGGTGGGGACTCCTTGGGGTTGCGTTGTGCTGGGGGGAACTTGAGAAACCGGGTCAGTCGCGTAGCGGCGCAGCGGCCGCACCGCGCGCCTGCATCATGTGCTCGACCGTGCTGCCGCCGGTGACGCCCACGCCCGCGCCGAGCCGGTGGCCCTGCACGGTGCGGCCATAGGTTTCGTAGGGGCCATCGTGAAACGCCACGCGCGTGGCCTCGATGGAGCCTTGGTAGCGCGGATCCTGCGGGCGTTCGTGGCTGTCGATGTAATAGGCCACGTCCCACGCCTGCTGATCGCTGAGGTTGTTGCCGTTGCCCAGTGGCATGTTGGCCTTGATGAAGCCGGCAGCCAGATCCAGCCGCGACATGCCCGCGCCCCAGTTGTACGACTGCGGCCCCCACAGCGGCGGGAACCACGGTTTCGCATCCACCCGCCTGCCCTGCCCGTCGGCGCCATGGCACAGCGCGCAGTGCTCGCGATACACCGATTCGCCGCGCGCGTAATCCCAGCCCTGCGCCGGCTTGGCCAGTGTGGGGTAGCCGGCGCCGATCAGTCGGGTGCCGGTCGGCGCGCCCTGCGCCATCCAGTAGGAATAAGTCTCTAGCGCCACCAGCTCGGGGGCGCCCAGCGGCGGCGACTTGCCGTTCATGCTGAACTTGAAGCAACCCTGCAGGCGCTCTTGAAACGTGTTGACGCGCTTGTTCTTGCCGCGATACGCGGGATAGCTGACCCACGCGGCCCACATCGGCGCGCTGTCGGCGAGGCGCCCGGCGTCGAGGTGGCAGTTCTGGCAGGTCAGGGTGTTGCCCACGTACTGCGGCGCGTTGGCGGCGGTATTGCGGAACAACGCCTCGCCTTTGCGCACCTCGGCGCCGAAGGCATCGTCGGGAATCGCGCGCAGCGGTGGTGGCGTGAAGGCGACCGCCGCGGGCTTGCCCGGCTTGGCGGCGACGGCGGGCGCTGCGCTGTTCTGCGGCGGCGCGGAATGCTCGCAGGCTGACAGCGCGAGCGCGGCTAGCGGAAGCATGGCCAGGCTGCGCACGCAGGCGCGGGGACGCATGACGGCGCTCATGGCTTGGCCTCCGTCGCACTGGCCACCACCAGCGTCGGCTGCGCGGCAAAATACTGGCTGACCGCGGTGATCTCGGCGACGCTGAGGTGCTTGGCGATGGCGCCCATCAGGCCATCCAGCCCGGGCGGTCGCTGGCCCTGTTTCCAGGCCTTGAGCTGGCGCTCGATATACACCGCCGGCTGTCCGGCGATGGGCGGAAACGCGGCGCTGAGCGCGCCTCCCAGCCCGCGCCCGCCGGGACCGTGACAGGTGATGCAGGCCGGCACTGCGTCGCGCCCTTGCAGCGCAAGCTCGGCACCCAGCGCTGGCGGCGGCGTGGCTGGCGGCATGATCGGCGGCGGCACCTGCTGCGAAAAATACGTGGCCAGCGCGTCGATCTGGGTGGACGTCAGCTTGTGCGCGATCGCCTGCATGCTCGGGTTGTCGCGCGCCAATACATCGAAGTGCTGCAACTGGCGCACCAGGTAACCCCTGGGCAGCCCGGCCAGATGCGGAAACGCGGCCTTGATCTGCCCCTGCCCCTGCTCACCGTGGCAGGTGGCGCAAGCGTGAGCGCCCTGCGGGCTACCGTGCAGCACGATCCGCCGCGCCAGCGCCATCTGCGCGGCGGCCGCGCCGGCATCGGCTGCGGCGGGTGGCGCGGCTGGCTGCGAGGACTGTGCCGCGGCCACCCCCAGCAGCAGCGCGATACCCAGCGATGCCAGGCATGTGAACTTCATCCCCTACTCCCGCAGGGCTGTCTGCCAGCCCCAATGCCGGAAAATCGCCTGCCCCTGCGTGCCCTTGAGAAACGCCACGAACTCACGCGCCGCAGCGCTGGCCTTGCCGCGCATCGTCAAACCCACGCCGCAATCGCGATACAAACGGTCATGCGGCTCCAGCGGGACGATTTGTGCCACGCCCGGATGCGCGATCGCCCAGATGTTGTAAATCAGCCATGCCTGGATCGCAGGGTCATCCTGCCAGTGCTTGAGCGCCCGTGCGCTGTTGGGCGCCGCATAAACGATATTGCGGCGGAACGCGCGCAGCGTGGCGATGCGCCCGTCGCGTCCGGCGATGTCTTCCCACAAGCCCACTTGGCCGGCGCCGTTGACCACCATCACTTTCATGCCCGGTTTGAGCAGGCTGCGGAAGCCGGTGATGTGATCGGGATTGCCGGGTCGCACCAGGATCACCGCGGGGCGCAGATACAGCGGCTCGATGGTGGCCGCATCCAGCACACCGGCGAGGTCGCGCTGGAAGTCGGCCATCATCGCCTCGGAGCCGGAATAGATCACATCGCCGGTGGCGCGCGCCGCATCCAACCATTGCGGCGTCGGCCCGGCCGTCACCCGCACGCTGACGCCTGAATGCAGTTTGTCGAAAGCCGCGGCCGCGGCATGCATCGCCGGAGCGGGGCCACCGGGACCGAACACGCGCACCACCGTGGCCGCCATGGCGCCGCTGCTGAGCAGGATCAGGCCCAGCAACAGCAATGACCGCCACGGGCGCATGCGTTTACTCCTTGGTGGCGTTGGCTGGCGCCGCCTTGAAGCCGTAGCGCTCGAAGATCTTCAGCGCCGTTGGCGAACGCAGGAATTCGATCCAGAGCTTGCCCGCTGCAGGATGCGGCGCGTCCTTGACCAGCGCCGCGCCGTACACCGCCGTGGTGTTGAACTGCGCGGGGATGTCGACGTGGCTGATCGGATGCCCGGCCTGCTCCTGAAAGATCGCTTCCGACTTCCATGTGATGCCCGCCACGCCCAGGCCCTGCATCAGGAACAGCGGCGTCTGGCGATGGTGGATGTGGGTGAGGAGGGTCTGACCGTTCCTGACCTTGGTGCCGTAGACCGTTTCTTCCAGCGCCGCGCCGCCGGCCTTGCGCAGACTGGCTTCGATCTGCCGCGCCACGCCTTCCCACGCCGGGTTGGGCATGACCAGACGCACGCCGGGCTTGCCCAGATCGGCCAGTCCGGTGATGTGGCCGGGATTGCCCTTGGGCACCATGATGGTCAGATCATTGGTCGCATACGGCACCGCCGGCGCCACCAGCTTGCCGGCCGCGATCTGCTCCTTGACCTTTTTCAGGCCCGCGGCATAGACATCCGGCGCGGCGGTGAAGGTCATGTTGCCCGAGGTGAAGGTGTTGCCGTCATCCATGGCCTTGATCAGCAGGCCGGGCGGGATGGTCACGTAGAAAATCTTGCCGCGCAGTTCGGGGTGCTCGGCCTCGAAGGCTTTCACCAGCGGCGCCATGGCGAAGTAGTAGTTGCCGCCGACGTAGATCACCAGCTTGGGGTCGTTGACGCTGCCGTGGAAATCGGGCATCGAATCGACTTCGGGGATGGTGAACTCCAGACCCTTGTGCAGGGCCGGATCGTTTTCACCGTGCGACCACGGCGGATACAGGGTTTCGTTGTACTTGGGCGCGGTCACCGGCTTGCCGGTGTCATTGGCCTGGACGACGCCAAAACTGGCCGCGCCCAGTACGCACAACACAGCCGCCAGCCAGGGCTTGCGATGCAGGCTCATGGAAACTCCTTGACGATCAGATGCAGGCAAAAGCGCGCGGCCGAACCATGCAGGCGCCACCGCGCGCCGGAGTGTTGCAACGACTTACATGCGCATCAGCGCATAACCCTGGTTCTGCTGGATGATCAGCGTGGACAGCGCCGACAGCGCCACCTTGATGTCCGGATTGACCTCGGCCGGGGTGAATCCCATGTCGCCCAGCGCGTTGCCGCACACCATCACGTTGACGCCTGCCTTCCTCAGATCCGCGATCACCGCGAGGTTGGGGTTGGCGTGGCCGAACTTGGCCATGTAGGCCTTCTCGCCCAGCGCGATCGGCGTGGCACCGCCGTGGATGATCACATCAAACTTCAGATGACTGAGCGGCACACCGGCGGCGGCAAACGTATTGACCGCGCGCGCGATGTGATCGAGGCCCGGATTGACCTTGTCAGCGGCAGGCTTGCCCTGGGTCACGTCAAACAGCGCCTTGTAGGTCGCGGCGGGGCTGGGGCGGTCGATGGCCTCGGGCCAGATATGCACCGGGCCGTAAGCCGCAATCGCGGGCTTGACCCAGAAACCGGCTGGCTGGGCGGCAAAAGCCGAAGCGGACAGCGCCATGGCCGCGACCAGGGCGATCAGACGGGAATGCATTTTCATAACAGCCTCCGTGATGGAACAGGGTTGGGTTGGAACGGATTAGCCCACAGACCTTACGCCGCGATTGCAGCCAGCACCAGTCGAATTTCGGGATGCCGAATATAAGCCGCATTTATGATTTGGTTGCACATGTTGCAACGCACAAATAGGCTTCGTGCTTGCTTCCTCGCATAACCTTCAGCCGCCCCTTTTGACGGGGGCGATCATGGCGAGGAAATCGGGTCGTGCGGCGTTGGTGCTCACGCAGGCGCGGACGGCAACGCTCAAGGCATTGGCTGGATCGAGAACGGCAGCCCAGCGCGAGGTCGAGCGCGCCAAGGTGCTGCTGGGACCACCCGGGCACCGTGCTGGTCTCAGCGATGCTGATCGATGCGCGCAGCACCGCGCGCGGCATTGAACGCGCCTACGCCTGGGCCTGCGCGCCGGATCTGCCGCAGCGCCTGCGCGGCGGCCACTTCGCGGCGCCACGCCTGCCCGCATCGGCGGCGCGCGGCGCGCAGTGCATCGGCAATCTGGTCGGTTGCGCGAACTTGCAGGCGCTGGTGCAGCGCGCGCCACTGCGCGCCAACATCCAGCGCCGCGAAACCTTCCTCGCGCAACAAGCCACGCTGCGTCAGTGGCTGTGGTTGCGCGCGCATGCGCCGGCAAACACGGCAGATTGGGCCAGCGTCTACACGCGCTTGCCCGCGTCGCCGGCGCTGCCGGATGGCGCGGTGCGCCTTGTCGGCGATACCTTGGTGTTGCGCACACCACAAGCACGGCAGCCACCCTGGCGGTTGCCGCTGCCTGTATCCCGAGCAACTGCGGAGCACGGCACAGCCGCGCCAACCGCACGCAGCCACTGAGCGATTGCCACGTCGATTCAGCGTGTGGCCGCGGCATGCGCCAGCAGCAGGGCCCGCTCGCGCGCGTTGCCGGCGAGCAAGGCGGCGCGCTCGAACTCGGCGCGCGCCGTATCGTTCCGGCCGAGCTTGAGCAGCAGGTCGCCACGCACGGCGGGCAGCAGGTGGTAGTGCGCCAGGCTGGGCTCGGCCAGCAGGCCGTCGACCAGCTCCAGCCCGGCGGCGGGGCCGAAGGCCATGGCCACCGCGACGGCGCGGTTGAGCGCGACCACGGGTGATGGCGCGGTCTGCATCAGCGCGTCGTACAGCGCGGCGATGCGCGGCCAGTCGGTGACCTCGGCGCTGGCGGCGCGAGCGTGGCAGGCGGCGATGGCCGCCGCAACAGGTCGTCGCCGATGTTGTCGTCGAGCCGCGCGTCGATCATTTCGCTGAACTCGCGCGCGGCGATGGCATGCTGCAAGTCGGTCTCGTGGCCGAGCTGGACATGGCGCGGTTCGGCCAGCTTCCGGTGGCGCAGTTGGTCGAGCACGCGGCGCTTGGCGGCGGTTATCAGCCACGCGCCGGGACGCTCGGGAATGCCAAGTTCGGGCCAGTGTTCGAGTGCCGCCACCAGCGCGTCCTGCGCGCAGTCCTCGGCCAGACCGAGGTCATGCGTGATGCGCGCCACGCGCGCCACCACCTTGGCCGACTCGATGCGCCAGATCGCGGCGATGCTGCGCGCGGCGGCGGCGGGGTCGGGCTTGTGCATGGCGTGGTGGGGGCATGCTGTCTCAGCGCCTGGACATGCCGCGCATCACAACTGCACGATGGGCTTGAAGCCGCCCCAAAACATACGCCTGGCATCGAATGGCAGGGTTTTCAGATCGTGCATGCCCGCCAGCCGCGGATCGACCATCGCCTTGGCATTGACGCGGTCGCGCTCCCTGCGCGAGCGATACACGATCCACGACAACACCACCGTCTCGCCATCTTTCAGCCTCACGCTTTGCGGAAACGGGGTGAGCTTGCCGGGCTTGACGTCGTCGGCCACGCACTCGGTCACCGCCAGCGCGCCATGCTCGATCCACACCTTGCCTGCCTTGTGCGCCAGGCGCCGATACGCGGCCAGCTTGGCCAGCGGCACCGGCAGCACATAACCATCGATGTACGGCATGGGGTCTCCTTGCGTTGTTTGCAGTTGCAGCGTCCAGATCACTTTGGGTTTGACGATGATCATGTAACGCATGGGGGTCTCCTCGAGATACTGGTTCGGCGCTATGCCTGCGCATCGGTACGACGCGCGGCGCGGTTCAAAATCGACATCGGCATGCGCCTGCACGTCTCGGCTACCATGCGCGCATGAGCGAATCCACCACCCACTTCGGCTACCGCGAGGTGCCGGTCGCCGAGAAGCAACGTCTAGTCGGCCAGGTATTCACCTCGGTCGCACGCAACTACGACCTGATGAACGACCTGATGTCGTTTGGCATTCATCGCCTGTGGAAGCGCTTTTTCGTCGCCACCAGTGGCGTGCGCGGCGGCGATCACGTGCTGGATCTGGCCGGCGGCACCGGCGACATCGCCGCGCTGCTGCTGCCGATGGTCGGCGCCGCGGGACAGATCGTGATCGGCGACATCAACGACGCCATGCTACGCGTGGGCCGTGATCGTCTGCTCGATCGCGGCCTGGTGCAAGGCCTGGCCTTTGGCCGCGTCAATGCCGAGGCGCTGCCTTTCGCCGACGCCAGCTTCGATGCGGTGACCATCGCCTTCGGCCTGCGCAACGTCACCGACAAGGACGCCGCGCTGCGCGAGATGCAGCGCGTGCTCAAGCCCGGCGGACGCGCGCTGGTGCTGGAGTTCTCGCGGGTGACGCAGGATTGGCTGCGGCCGCTGTACGACCTGCATTCGTTCAAGGTGCTGCCGCGCCTCGGGCGCCTGTTCGCGCACGATGCTGAAAGCTACCAGTACCTCGCCGAGTCGATCCGCAAGCATCCCGATCAGGCCACGCTGAAAGCGATGATGGAGCAGGCCGGCTTGCAATCGGTCAGCGTGCATAACCTCAGCGCCGGCATCGTCGCCATCCACCGCGGCTACAAGCTTTGATCGATGCGTCGGGATCGCCTGCGCGACACTGGATCAGTTTGCAAAACCGGGCATCCTGCCGCGGTTAGCAAACAAACGGGCGCGGCAGAGCCGCGCCACCTTTGTCGCGACGAGCACT